>DATIAB010000135.1:0-8901 GCA_035458265.1 Ornithinibacter sp.
CGGGCCGGGGTCCTGTGGGAGCCCGCCGCCGGGGACCGGTTCGTCATCGACGCCGAGCTGCTCACCGGTGACGTCTTCTGGATCAGCGACCTCACGGTCGAGGTGCAGACCTACCGCGACCAGTCGCTGCTCGGCTTCAACGGCACCACCGAGTGGGCGCTGGACTCCGTGACCCTCGACCAGGCGCTGTGGCTGCCTCGTGAGGACCAGCTGCGCGAGCTGCTCGGCGACCGGCTCGAGGTGGTGCGGCGCATCGAGGACCAGTGGGAGCTCACGTATGCCGTCGCGCCGGGCTACGTGCGCACGGTCACCGACGCCGACCTCGAGTGCGCCTACGCCCGGGCCGTCCTGACCCTCTGACCCGACACGGCATCCGGATGCCGTGCCCCTCACCTCAGCGTGGGTTACCGCCTGGTAGTCGCTGTCCCAGCAGCACTTACCAGGCGGTAACCCGCGCTGTCAGCGGCGGCGACTCGTCCCGAACACCGACCTGGTGATCTCGCGACCGATCACCGTGCCCGCGGACCGCAGCATCGACTTGAACGCACTGGACTTCACGACCTTCTCGACGACGCCGGGGTCCGCCGCCTCGCGGCGCTCCTCGGCGACCCGGGCACGCTCGAGCGCCGCGGCATCCTTGGCGGCTTCGCGCGCCGCAGCCTTCTCGGCTGCCAGTCGTTCCTTCTCCGCGGCTGCTGCCGCAGCCGCTCGCACCTTGGCGTTCTCCACCTCCTGCGCCGCGAGCTTCTCCGCCTCGGTCCGCGCGACCGCTGCCTTGCCGAGCATCTCCGAGGCGGACTCCCGCTCGAGGTACGTCGTGTACTTCGTCGCGAGAGGCGAGACCGCCACGGCCTCGGTCAGCAGGGCTTCCGGCGAGGGGGCCATGAGCGACTCCGGAGCGCGCATCCGGGTCCAGGCGACCGGGGTCGGCACGCCCTTGTCCGAGAGCACGGTGACGACGGCCTCGCCGGTTCCGAGCGCGGTGAGCAGCTCCTCGAGGTCGTAGTCCGTGTTCGGGTAGGTGCGTACCGCCGCCTTGAGCGCCTTCGCGTCGTCGGGCGTGAAGGCACGCAGGGCGTGCTGCACCCGGCTGCCGAGCTGGGCCAGCACGTCGCCCGGCACGTCCTTCGGTGACTGGGTCACGAAGAAGACGCCGATGCCCTTGGACCGGATCAGCCGCACGGTCTGCTGGATCGCGTCGACGAAGTCCTTGCTCGCGCCGTTGAAGAGCAGGTGCGCCTCGTCGAAGAAGAACACGAGCTTGGGCTTGTCGAGGTCGCCGACCTCCGGCAGGTCGTGGAACAGGTCGGCCAGCAGCCACATGAGGAAGGTCGAGAACAGCTGCGGCCGGTTCTGCACCCCGGGCAGCTCGAGCATCGACACCAGGCCCCGGCCGTCGGGCGCGGTGCGCAGCAGGTCGGCGGTGTCGAACTCGGGCAGGCCGAAGAACACGTCGGCGCCCTGGGCCGAGAAGTTCACGAGCTCACGCAGGATCACCCCGGCCGTCACCGAGGACAGCCCGCCCAGATCCTTGAGGTCGGCCTTGCCCTCGGGGCTCGTGAGGAACTGCACGACGGCCCGCAGGTCGGGGATCGTGTCGAGCCAGAGGCCCTTGGTGTCCGCGTAGTGGAACACGAGCCCGAGACTGGACTCCTGGGTCTCGTTCAAACCCATGACCTTGGCCAGCAGGGTCGGCCCGAAGGTCGAGACGCTCGCTCGCACGGGGATGCCGATGCCCTGCCCTCCGAGGGTGAAGAACTCCACCGGGTAGGCCGTCGGCTGCCAGTGCATGCCGACGTCAGCCGACCGGGCGGCGACTCGTTCGCCCGGCTCACCGGGGCTCGCCATCCCGGACAGGTCCCCCTTGATGTCCGCGAGGAACACCGGAACGCCCTGCTCGACGAGCTGCTCGGCCATCAGCTGCAGGGTCTTGGTCTTGCCGGTGCCCGTGGCGCCGGCCACCAGTCCGTGGCGGTTCATGGCCGACAGCGGGATCCGCACGGGCGCATCCGGGTGGGCGGTACCGTCCACGACGGCCGCGCCGAACTCGAGGGCCGGCCCCTCGAAGGCGTACCCGGATCGGATCTCGTCGAGCTGGCTGGTCTTGGTGTTCTCGGTCACCGCGCCAATCTAGTGCGCACGCGTCGCGTCCACCGGGCACTGCGGCACCTCCCGGCATACAGTGAGCCCGTGATCTTCAAGGCAGTCGGCGACAGCCGCCCCTACCCGGACCACGGGTACTCCACGCGTCAGTGGTCAGGCGTCCCCCCTCGCCTCGTCCGGCTCGACGAGCTGGTCACGACCAAGCGCGAGCTCGACCTCCAGATGCTCCTGTCGGAGGACTCGACGTTCTACGGCGACCTGTTCGCCCACGTCGTGGAGTGGGAGGGAACGCTCTACCTCGAGGACGGCCTCCACCGTGCCCTGCGCGCGGCCCTGCAGCAGCGACCCACCCTGCACGCGCGGGTCCTCTCGCTCTGATGTGGGTCCGATGAGCGAGCGCACCACGGATGCCGCGGCCTCCGAGCATGCCCGCCAACGGCGCCGCTCGCTGATCACCCTGGGCGTCGTGCTGCTCGGGCTCTTCTTCGCCTTCTGGTACGCGTGGTCGTACTACCAGGCCGAGACCTCCGAGGTTGCCGCCCGCTCGCCGGCCGCGACGTGTGCCCCGTTCGACCCCAAGGCGGTACGGATCGAGGACACCACGGTCAACGTCTACAACGCGTCGAACCGCTCGGGCCTGGCGGCCTCGGTCTCCACGACGCTTGCCGAGCGGGGGTTCATCATCGGCAAGGTCGCCAACGACCCGTCCAACCGCAAGGCTCCCGTCGTCGCCGAGGTCAGGCACGGCCCCGAAGGGGAGGCACAGGCGGGCCTGCTGCTCTCCGCCCTGCCCGAGGGGACGGTCATCGTCGTCGACCAGCGCAAGGGCGCGACGGTCGACGTCGCGCTGGGGGCCAAGTACACCTCCCTCGCCCCGGTGGCCACGGCATCGGGTCTGCCCACGTGCCCGGCGCCGACGACCTCCTGAGCCCGGGACCGCCCTCATGAGCGTGCCCCGATGAGCACCGCCGTCGACCTCGGCACCGACGCGCAACCGCGCAAGGCCCGCCCCATCGCCCTCGACCGGGGCATGAGCGCGACCCAGGCCCTCGTCGTCGTGGCCACGGAGTGCCTGGAGCACTGGCGAACGAACGAGGCCCTGCTCGTGCACTCCCGGGCGATGCCGCACCTGCACCAGACCCGTGTCGGGATCCGCCGACTGCGCTGCGCCGTCTCCCTGTTCGGCCCGGTGCTCGAACGGCACTCCCCCGTGATCTCGGCGGCCCACCGCCTCCGCGAGCTCGCCCTGCCGTTCGGCCACGCCCGAGACCTCGACGTGATCCTCGCGGGAGACGTCCTGGAAGGGCGCCACGAGCGGGAGGTGGCGGGCCTGTGGCAGGCGCGCGAGGCGGCATACGACGAGGTCCTGCACGTCCTGGGCACCACGCGGTGGACCAGGGCCAGCACCTCTGTGGACCGGGCACTCGTCGGCGTGCCGTGGCAGCTGGGCGACGACCCGCCGGTTGCCGAGGTCGCGGCTGCGGCCCTGGAGAAGCGATGGCGCCGCGTCGCCGGGCAGCACGACCACGTCGCCGAGATGACCCCGGCCGAGCGGCACCGGGTGCGCATCGAGGCCAAGAAGCTGCGCTACGGGTGCGAGTTCTTCGCCTCGCTCTACCCCGACACCGGGGATGCCGGGAGCGCGCTTCGCGTCGTCACCGCCCCCGAGGAGGTGCTCACCGGCCCGCTCGCGTATGCCTGGTACGTCGAGGACGTGCAGTCGACCCTCGGAGCGGTCAACGACCACCACATCGCCGACTCCTTGCTGCGATCGGTGGGCGCGAGGGCACCCGAGGTCGACGAGGCAGCCCTGGTGGAGACCGGTGTGCAGGCGTGCGAGCGGCTGGCCGCGATCCCGCCCTTCTGGCGCTGAGCCGCCCTCTCGCCTCCCCTCCAGTCCCCTCCCACGCTCCCCGTTCGCGGACTCAGGAGCACTTCGCCTACTCAGGGTCGTGTACGACCCTGACTCGGCGAAGTGCTCCTGAGTCCGCGGGTCAGTCGCCGGAGCTGAAGGCCGCGTCGAACGCCGCCTCCGGCTTGTCGAACGCCAGCCGGCGCACGAAGCCGACGGCCTCGGCAGCCCCGAGGAGCCGGTCCATGCCGGCGTCCTCCCACTCCACCGAGATGGGACCGTCGTAGCCGATCGCGTTGAGGGTGCGGAAGCAGTCCTCCCAGGGCACGTCCCCGTGACCGGTGGACACGAAGTCCCAGCCGCGACGGGCGTCGGACCAGGGCAGGTGTGACGACAGCCGGCCGTTGCGGCCGTTGCCCACCCGCATGCGGACGTCCTTGCAGTCGACGTGGTAGATCCGGTCCCGGAAGTCCCAGATGAACCCGGCGGGGTCCAAGTCCTGCCAGACCATGTGGCTGGGGTCCCAGTTCAGCCCGAAGGCAGGTCGGTGACCGATCGCCTCGAGGGTGCGCACGGTGCTCCAGTAGTCGTAGGCGATCTCGCTCGGGTGCACCTCGTGGGCGAAGCGCACGCCGACCTCGTCGTAGACGTCGAGGATCGGGTTCCAGCGGTCGGCGAAGTCCTGGTAGCCGGCGTCGATCGTCTCGGCGGAGACCGGCGGGAACATCGCGACGTACTTCCAGATCGCCGACCCGGTGAAGCCGATGACGACGTCCACACCCAGCAGGGCGGCAGCACGCGCCGTGTCGGCCATCCGCTGCGCGGCCCGCTGGCGTACCCCCTCGGGGTCACCGTCACCCCACACCGCGGCCGGGAGGATGTCCTTGTGACGCTGGTCGATCGGGTCGTCGCACACGGCCTGGCCGACGAGGTGGTTGGAGATCGCCCAGACCCCCAGCCCGTGTCGCTCGAGGATCTCCTTGCGCCCGGCGATGTAGTCGTCCTCCGCGAGCGCCCGGTCGACCTCGAAGTGGTCTCCCCAGCAGGCGATCTCCAGCCCGTCGTAACCCCAGGACGCGGCGAGTCGACACACCTCCTCGAACGGGAGGTCAGCCCACTGGCCGGTGAAGAGGGTGATCGGACGTGTCATCGAGTGCTCCTTGCGATCGTGAGGACGGTGGTGGTGGTGGGTGGGGAGAGTTCAGCGGGTCAGAGGTTCAGCGGGTCAGAGGTTCAGCGGGGCAGCAGGGCGTCGACGCCAGCGGCCTGGAGCACCAGGTCGCGCACGTCGGTGGCTGCCACGGTCTCACGCAGGCGCCCCCCTGTGGAGGTGATGAGCACCGGTCCGTCCTCGGGGTCCTCCGGGAGTCGGCCGTGGCTGCCCTTGACCCACCGCGCGTCCAGGGGCACGACCTTCATCGAGTAGCGCAGCCCGACCTTCTTGCGCACCAGCGACAGTCCGGCGCGGGCCTTGGCCGTCCGGTCGGCCGGGTCGAAGAACAGCTCGGCCGGGTCGTACCCCGGCTTGCGGTGGATCTCGACTCCCCGGGCGAAGTCCGGCGCCCGCGCGTCCTCGAGCCAGTAGTAGTAGGTGAACCACGCTGCGGGTTCGGCGACGACGACCAGGTCGCCGGCGCGCTCGTGGTCCAGCCCCAGCTCGGCCTGGCCCGCCCGGTCGAGCACCTGCTCCACCCCGGGGGTGTCCTGCAGCAGCGAGCGCACCTCGTCCAGCCGCTCGCCGTCGCGCACGTAGACGTGCGCCACCTGGTGGTCGGCGACGGCGAAGGCGGCGGATGCCCACGGGTCGAGATACTCCATCCCGGCCTGGGTGTGCACCTCGAGCAGCCCGGCCCGGCGCAGCACGCGGTTGAGGTGCACGGGGCGGTCGACCTCGGTGATGCCGTACTCACTGAGCACGATGACCTCGACGCCGAGCCTCGCGGCGTCGTCGAGCAGCGGCGCCAGCACGGCATCCAGCTCGGATGCCGCGGCGCGCGCCTCGGGCGACTGCGGCCCGAACCGCTGGAGGTCGTAGTCGAGGTGAGGGACGTACGCCATGGTCAGGTCGTGGTGCGGCAGCACCCGGCGGGTGGCCTCGACGATCCAGCGGGACGAGGCGATGGTCGCCGTCGGGCCCCAGTACTGGAAGAGCGGGAACTCACCCAGTGCCTCGGTCAGCTCGTCGCGCAGCCAGGTGGGCCGGGTGTAGCAGTCCGGGCTCTTGCGGCCATCGGCGTGGTAGACGGGTCGGGGGGTGACGATGGTGTCGACGTCCATACCCATCGCGTACCACCAGCAGACGTTGGCGACCTTCGCGTCCGGGTAGGAGCGACGGAGCACGTCCCAGACCTTCTCCCCCGCGACGAGGCTGTTCGGCTGGCGCCAGAACATCACCTCACCGAGGTCCCTGAAGAACCAGCCGTTGCCGACGACGCCGTGCTCGGCGGGCATCGCGCCGGTGAGGAAGGTCGACTGCACCGAGCACGTCACCGCGGGAAGCACCGTGGCGAGCGCGGCCCGGCTGCCCTTCTCCGCCAGGGCTCGCAGGCGGGGCATGTCCTTCAGGGCGCGGGGGGTGAGCCCCACGACGTCGAGCAGCAGCACCGGGCGGGGCGCAGCACCGGTGGCAGGCGCGGGGGAACGGCGGTCGGGGGTCACGGGGTCTCCTTGAGTCCGAGGTGGACGAGCTGGTCGCGCACCCACCCGACCTCGGCAGCGATGCGGCGGGCGAGGTCGTCGTCGGTGGTCGGGCGGGCGCGCTCGGGCAGCACGCCCCACGTGTAGGTCTCGACCTCCAGGTGGTCGGTCACGGCCGAGGGGCCACCGACGAGCGCTGCGAGCGAGGACCGGGTGTGCTCGCGGGTCGACGTCAGCGGCGGCTGGGGCTCGGCGTCGAGCGGCACGTGGAAGTGCACCCTCCACGGCACGGCAGATCCGTCAGCCGCACGGTCCGCGAGTGGGTCGTCGCCGGTGAGGGAGTCCGGGAGGTCGTCGCGTGCCTCGACCGAGCCGTCCGGATGCCGTCCGCGCACCTGGTGCAGGAACCGCACCTCATCGAACTCGGCCAGGGCCCGTCGGGTCGCGGCGTCGGCCGGGTCGTCGGCGTGGACGGCGGCCGACACCTGGGCCTTGGTGACCGACAGGCCCGCACCCGCGATGCGGGACAGCGCCGCGTCGGGCTCCTCGAAGCCCACGGCGAGGTGGCAGAGGTCGAGGCTGACCCCGATCCGGTCGGTGTCGACCCCGGCGAGCCGCTCGACGGCATCCGTCGTCGTCTCCACGACGCACCCGGGCTCGGGCTCGAGCCCCACCCGCACGGCGCGGCCGGTGCTCGCCTCGATGCCCTCGAGGGCGTCGGAGAGCCGGCGGAGGTTGTCCAGGGCAGCGTGGTGGTGCCCGGCATCCCACGGGGTGCGCCACGCGAACGGCAGCGTCGAGACACTCCCCCGAACCGCGTCGTCCGGCAGCAGCCGAGCCAGCACCGCGGCGCAGTCGACGGTGTACTCGAGTCGCTCCGACTGCGACCAGTCCGGGTGGTAGACCCGCTGCTTGACGACGGGCTCCTGGAACCCGCGGTAGGGAAAGCCGTTGAGCGTCACCGTCTCCAGGCCGCGAGAGGCCAGCGCTCGCCGCAGCCCGTCGGTCGCGGTGGCGTCGTTCGCGAGCTCGCGGGCGGCTGGGGCAGCCAGCCACAGGCCCACGCCGAGGAGGTCGCTGCCCAGGTGGCGGCGCACCGGCAGCACGAAGCGGTCGATGTGCGCGAGCACGTCGTCGAGGTCGTCACCCGCGTGCACGTTGGTGCAGTAGGCGAGGTGCAGAACGGTGCCGTCGGCGTGGCGGAGGCGCACGTCAGCCGTCCTTCGACCCGCGGAGCACGGAGTTGCCCTCGAACGTCTCCACGTCGGGAGCGTCCTCGTCGAGCTCCAGGCGCCCGCTCTGGCCGTAGAACTCGACGGGGTTGCGCCACAGCACGCGGTCGACGTCGTCCTCGGTGAACCCGGCGGCGAGCATCGCCTCGGCGGTGCGCACCGTGAGCAACGGGTCGCTGCGTCCCCAGTCGGCCGCCGAGTTGACGACCATCCGCTCGGTGCCGTGCTCCTCGAGGATGGCGACCATGCGATGCGGGTCCATCTTGGTGTCGGGGTAGATCGAGAAGCCCATCCAGCACCCGCTGTCGGCGACGACTCCCACGGTGACCTCGTTGAGGTGGTCGACGAGCACCCGCCCGGCCGGCAGACCTGACTCTCGCACGACGTCCAGCGTGCGGCGGGTGCCGGTCAGCTTGTCCCGGTGCGGGGTGTGGACGAGTGCGGGCAGGCCGTGCTCGACCGCCAGGCCGAGCTGGTGGGCGAACACCTCGTCCTCCTCGGGCGTCATGGAGTCGTACCCCAGCTCGCCGACCGCGACGACCCGGTCCTTGTCCAGGTACCGCGGCAGCTCGTCGAGCACGGCACGGCACCGCTCGTCGTTCGCCTCCTTGGGGTTGAGCCCGATCGTCGCGAAGTGCTGGATGCCGAACTGCCGGGCCCGGAACGGCTCCCACCCCAGCAGCGCGTCGAAGTAGTCGCAGAACGAGCCGACGCTGGTGCGTGGCTGACCCAGCCAGAACGACGGCTCCACGACCGCGCGCACGCCCGCGGCGTGCATCCGCTCGTAGTCGTCGGTGGTCCGCGAGGTCATGTGGATGTGCGGGTCGAAGATTCTCATCGGGCGCTCCCGGAGGTATCGTGAACGTGGTCGGAGGGCAGGATCAGCCAGGCGTCCTGCGGAACGTCGCGTCCTGCAGCCCGGCGCTCGGCCACGAAGTCGCGCACCATGCGGCGCAGCTCGTCATCCGTGCGGGCCTCGAGGTCGGCGACGTCAGCCAGGGGCACCCCCATGAAGATCGCCTTCATCACTCCCTGTCGCCACGTCGCCTGGTCAAGATGTGCTGCGGCGTAGGGCCC
>DATIAB010000136.1:0-4605 GCA_035458265.1 Ornithinibacter sp.
CTTCCCCGATCGGGGAAGGCGCGCCCCCAGACTTTCCTTGGCTCGACACCCCCGCTCGATCGGAGTTCCCCCGTGCGTCACCGTCGTCACCCCTCGTCCCGCGCGATCGTCGCCACCCTGGCGGCGGCCACGCTGCTCCTCGCCGGTTGCAGCGGTGGCGACGACGACCCGGCCCCGAGCGCCTCTGCGTCCTCCGAGCCGACCGCCCCCGAGACGACCGAGGAGCCGCCGGAGCCGACGTACTGGCCCCTGACCGGGCTCGAGCGCAAGGGTGACGCCCCGAAGCACCCGGTCGTCGTCACCAAGGTCGACAACACCTCGTCCAGCGCTCCGCAGGTGGGTCTCGGCTCGGCCGACCTCGTCGTGGAGGAGCTCGTCGAGGGCGGCTACACGCGTCTCGCGGCGTTCTACTACTCCAAGGTGCCCGCCAGCATCGGTCCCGTCCGCTCGATGCGCGCCAGCGACATCGGGATCGTGCCCGAGGGCGCGACCGTCGTGACCAGCGGTGCGGCCCCGGTCACGATCCAGCGCGTCAACGGCGCGGGCATCCCCTGGATCACCGAGGGCGACGCCGGGGTCTACCGCGAGACCTCGCGCTCGGCCCCCTACAACCTCTTCGCCCGGCTCGGCGACATCGCCAAGGGCCTCGAGGCCGAGGAGGAGCCGCCCGCCTACCTGCCGTGGGGCGACGAGGCCGACCTGCCCAAGGGTGCGAAGGCCAGTACGCTCACCGCGGACTTCGGTGCACACTCCACCAGCTGGCAGTTCCAGAAGGGCGGCTACGTCAACACCGACTCCTACGCCGCCCAGGGTGACCAGTTCCCCGCCGACTCCGTGCTCGTGCTGCGCGTCAAGGTCGGCGACGCCGGCTACCGCGACCCGGCGGGCTACCCCGTCCCGGAGACCAAGTTCGAGGGCAAGGGCGCGGCACTGCTGTTCCACGGCGGTCGCGTCGTCAAGGGAACGTGGAGCAAGGACGGCCTCAAGGGTGACATCGAGCTCTCGACCAAGGGCGGCGAGCTCACCGTGCCCGCCGGGCACGTGTGGGTCGAGCTGGTGCCGGCAGTCAACGGCAACGTCACCTTCGCGAAGTAGTCCCCACGTCGAAGGCCGCGGCGCCCTCCTCGAGCAGGCCCCGGAGACCGGCCAGGATGACGCCGATGGCCACCTCGACCCGCTCGGCTGCCGCCGCAGGGTCGTCGCTGACCGCGACCGAGCCGCCTGCGGCCGACGTCGCACCGAAGAAGATGCGGGTGAAGGTGTCGAGCATCGCGTCGTCGAGCCCGGTGCCGTCGCGGAGGGGTTCCTCGGCGGTCAGCACCGAGCGCACGATCTCGTCGACGATGGCGTACGTCGAACGCTCCTCCTGCTCGCGGTAGCGCTCGTGGCCGAGCACCGACGGGCCGTCCGAGACCACGACCTGGCGGTAGCCCGGCTCCTGGACCGCGGAGAGGAAGGCCCGCAACCCGGCCTGCGCCTTGTCCCACGGGTCCTGGTGTCCCTCGATCGCCTGTGCGATGCCCGACGTGGCCCGCGACTCCACGCGCTCGAAGGCGGCCTCGAAGATCGCCTGCTTGCCGCTGAAGTGGTGGTAGAGCGCGCCCTTGGTGACGTCGGCCCCGGCGACGATCGCGTCGAGCGACGTGGCCGCGTAGCCGTGCTGGGTGAAGAGCTGTTCCGCCACGTCGACGAGTGCCCGCCTGGTCGCGTCGGGCCAGCGCTGCCGGCGGCGGTTCTCCATGGCTCGCAGCCTAGGTGACCCCGCCGCTCTCGCAGGGTGGTCGCCGAGGGTGGTGTGCGGTGACCCGAGGTCGGCCATAGTGGGTGCATGCAGCTCGCATCGGGGATGTTGCTGGTGGCGACGCCGGAACTGCAGGACCCCAACTTCGCCGACACGGTCGTGCTGCTGCTCGACGTCACGGAGGAGGGCGCGCTGGGCGTGGTCCTCAACCGCCCCTCGCAGATCATGGTCGCCGACGTCCTCGAACCGTGGCGCGACGTGGTCGTCGAGCCCGAGGTGCTGTTCCGCGGCGGGCCGGTGGGGACCGACGGCGCCCTCGCCGTCGGTGCGCTGCGCGACCCGCAGGACCCGCCCGTGGGCTGGCGCCCGGTCGCCGGCCTGCTGGGCATGGTCGACCTCGACACCCCGACCGAGCTCGTCGACGGCACGCTCAGCGCCATGCGGGTGTTCGCGGGCTACGCGGGTTGGGGTGCGGGTCAGCTCGACGGCGAGGTCGAGGAGGGCAGCTGGTACGTCGTCACCAGCGAGGCCGCCGACGCCTTCCGCGACGACCCGAGCGGGCTGTGGCGCGACGTGATGCGGCGCCAGCCCGGCATGCTCGCGTGGCACGTGAACCGCCCCTTCGATCCCGACCTCAACTAGCCGTCGCGGTAGGCTTGTCCATCATGAGCACCATCGGATTCTCCCCGGGCACCCAGACGATCGAAGAGCGTCAGACCGTCCCGACGGACGAGGGTGACCACGAGCGGTTCTCGCACTACGTGCCCAAGGACAAGCTCACCGAGGCGATGGTCATGGGCACCCCCGTCATCGCGTTGTGCGGCAAGGTGTGGGTGCCGTCGCGTGCCCCGGAGAAGTACCCGGTCTGCCCGGAGTGCAAGGAGATCTGGGACTCGATGAAGCCGGGCGACAAGCCCGGTGGCGGGTCCGGCTCGGACGGCTCGGGTCCCGAGGCGTGACGGGGCGGCCTGACGCGCCGCTGCCCCCCGCGTGGCCCGACCGGGCCGCCTGGGGCACCGCGCCCTCGCTCCGCGCCTGGCAGCAGGCGGCGATGGACACCTACCAGTCCCGCCAGCCGCGCGACTTCCTCGCGGTGGCGACGCCCGGCGCCGGCAAGACGACGTTCGCGCTGACCGTGGCGGCCGACCTGCTCAGCCGCCGGGTCGTCGACCGGATCACCGTCGTCGCGCCGACCGAGCACCTCAAGACCCAGTGGGCGGAGGCGGCCGCCCGCGCCGGCATCCCCATCGACCCGACCTACTCGGCCGGCAAGGGGCGGACCTCCGACGACTACGTCGGCATCGCCGTCACCTACGCCGGCGTCGCGGTCAACCCGCTGGCGATGCGGATCCGCACCGAGCGATTCAAGACGCTGGTCATCCTCGACGAGATCCACCACGCCGGCGATGCGCTGTCGTGGGGAGAGGGGGTGCGCGAGGCGTTCGACCCGGCCACCCGTCGGCTCGCGCTGACCGGCACGCCGTTCCGCTCCGACATCAACCCGATCCCGTTCGTCAGCTATGCGCCCGGTGACGACGGCATCCCGACCTCCGCGGCCGACTACACCTACGGCTACGCCCACGCGCTCGCCGACCACGTCGTGCGACCGGTCCTCTTCATGGCCTACTCCGGTGAGATGCAGTGGCGCACCCGCGCCGGCGACGAGATCGTCGCCCGGCTGGGGGAGCCGCTCACCAAGGACATGCACGCCCAGGCGCTGCGTACGGCCCTCGACCCCCGCGGGTCGTGGATCCCCGCGGTGCTGCAGGCGGCGGACAAGCGCCTGTCGGAGGTACGTCGCCACGTGCCCGACGCCGGCGGGCTGGTGATCGCCGGCGACCAGGACTCCGCGCGCGCCTACGCGGCGCTGCTGAAGAAGATCAGCGGCGAGTCGCCCACGGTGGTGCTCTCCGACGAGAAGGGCTCCTCGAAGAAGATCGAGAAGTTCACCGCGTCCGAGGACCGCTGGATGGTCGCGGTCCGGATGGTGTCCGAGGGGGTGGACGTCCCGCGCCTCGCCGTCGGGGTCTGGGCCACCACCGTGTCCACCCCGTTGTTCTTCGCCCAGGCCGTGGGCCGCTTCGTGCGGGCCCGGTCCCGTGGCGAGACCGCATCGGTGTTCCTGCCGTCGGTGCCGCACCTGCTCGAGTTCGCCTCCGACATGGAGGCGCAGCGCGACCACGTGCTCGGGCGCCGGGTGAGCGACGAGGACGACATCTTCGCCGCCGAGGAGGACCTGCTCGCCGCCGCGAACGCCGAGGACGGGGCGTCCGACGAGCTCGAGATGTCGTGGGAGGCGCTGGGGTCCACGGCGTCGTTCGACCACGTGCTCTACGAGGGGGCGCAGTTCGGCCACTCCGGCGAGGTGCACGTGGGCTCGGAGGAGGAGATGGACTTCCTCGGCATCCCCGGCCTCCTCGAGCCCGACCAGGTCCGCGAGCTGCTGCACTCGCGGCAGAGCGAGCGTGCCCGCAAGCAGAAGTCCGACGGGGTGGGCGACCGCGTCGTCGACTCGGTGCAGGAGCTCAGCACGCACCAGCAGCTCGGGGTGCTCCGGCGTGAGCTCAACGGGCTCGTCGCCGCCTGGCACCACCGCACGGGGCAGGCCCACGGCATCACGCACAACGCCCTCCGCAAGGAGTGCGGGGGTCCGCCGGCGGCCGTGGCCAACGCCGAGCAGCTGCACGAGCGGATCACCCGGATCCGCGAGTGGGCCGTGCGGAAGACGTCGTGAGCGACCTCCGGGCCGCTCCACTGCCATAGTGGCCCTGTGCCCACCGAGACCTCGCAGACGCTCGACCGTGGCCTGCGGGTCCTGCGGGTGCTGGCCGAGAGCCCCGAGGGCCTGACGGTCACCGAGCTCT
>DATIAB010000137.1:0-2129 GCA_035458265.1 Ornithinibacter sp.
GCGACGTACGACACCCGCTACTTCTGGAGCATCTCCAAGGGAGCCGACCGGTCCTACGCCGAGGTGGATCCCGGCGGGACCGCGAGGTTCGACTACATGGTGGTGGCGAGGCCGAACGGCCACGAGGACGGGAACTGGAACCTGTCGGGGAAGATCACGCTGACGAACGCCAACACGTTCGAGGCGGTGACCGCGACCCTGTCGGACGCCTATGACGGCGGCGGGGAGTGCACGCCCGAGTCCACGACGGTCGAGGTGCCGCAGGCGACCAGGATCGGTTACACGGTCGTCCCGGGCACGGCCGAGGTGAGGTACGACTGCGACTTCGCGGCCGAGCCGAAGTACTCCGGTACGGGCACCGTCACGGCTTCCTGGGACGGCAAGCGGGCCCAGGCCTCGGCGCCGGTCACCTTCCGGCAGGTCGGCAGGACGGACTACGAGGTCGACGTGTACGACGACCTGACCGACCCCGAGGGCACGCCGAAGTGGCTGGGCGAGGCGGCGTGGGGTGCCCCGGAGTCGGAGCGGACCTTCGGGAACAGCCTCGACCTGGGCGCGGCGCCCGGCCAGTGCCTCGACCACACCAACACCGCGTGGGCCGGCTCGGCCGAGGAGCGCCTCGCCTCCGCGCAGAAGACGGTCACCGTCTGCGAGAACGGTGCGCTGACGGTCATCAAGGACGCGAAGGCGTCCTACGACACGACCTACCTGTGGGACATCGAGAAGTCGGTGACGCCGGAGGTCGCCGAGATCCCTGCAGGCGCTGAGCAGGAGCTCGCCTACTCGGTGAGGGCGGTTCCCAGGGACTCCGTCGACTCCGGGTGGGACCTGACCGGCACCATCACGGTCTCGAACCCGAACGCGTTCAAGTCGGTCGAGGCGACCCTCGTCGACGTGTACGACAACGGCACCGCCGACCCGGCGGACGACGTCGAGTGCACGGTGACCTACCCCGGCGGGATCGACCGCCTGGTGGTGCCCGAGGCGACCCGGACAGGCCCGGCGGTGACACCCGGCACGGCCTCCGCGACCTACGACTGCGACTTCGCCTCGAAGCCGTCCTACTCCGGGGAGAACCACGTCACGGTCAGCTGGGACGACGGTCGGTCGGACTCGTTCGTCAAGCCGGTGGTCTTCGAGCAGGACGAGACCGTCGACGAGACCGTGACGGTCTACGACGACAAGGTCGACCTCGCGACGCCCGAGGAGCTGGGCAAGGCCACCTGGCGGTGGGACGCCGAGAAGGACAGGCCGATCGCGACCGTCTTCCCGACGTACACGCTGAGCAAGGGCGGAGTGGCCGGCGAGTGCACCGACTACACCAACACGGCCCACGTCGACCTGGCTCGGCAGGGCGTCGCGAACCCGGAGGTCTCGGCGACGGCGACCCTGTGCGTGGAGGACGAGCTCGAGGTCACCAAGACCGTGCAGGCGTCGTTCGGCCGCAGCTACGACTGGCTGATCGACAAGTCCGTCGACGACACCCGTGTCGAGCTGACAGACGACGGTGACGCCACCTTCCACTACACGGTGAAGGCCACCCCGGACGGGTGGACCGACTCCGAGTACACGATGGGCGGCACCATCACGGTGACCAACCCGAACACCTACGCGGACGGCGCCATCACGGCGCAGGTCACGGATGTGCCGGACGTCGGTGGCGGGGCGGCCTGCACGGTCGCCGGTGGCCAGAGCGTGACGCTCGAGCCCGGGCAGACCAAGACCCTGAGCTACGTCTGCTCCTTCACGGGCAGGCCTCAGGACGGCACGAACTCGGCCACGGCGAGGTGGACCGGCCCGGACCAGGAGGAGCGCAGCTCCTCGAGCGGGGCGGTGCCGGTGAGGTTCACCCCGACGGGTGGGGCGAACAGCGAGGTCGAGGTCACCGACAACATGACCTCCCAGTCGGTCCTCGGGACCGCGTACTGGAACGCCGACCGCGAGCCGACGGTGTTCGAGTACCACCTCACCCACGAGGGCAAGGAGGGGCGCTGCGTCGACTACACGAACACGGCGCGCATCAGGCAGACCGGCCAGTCCGACTCGGAGACGGTCACGGTGTGTGACCAGGACGACCTCGTGGTGACCAAGACGGCGCACGCGTCCTACGACCGGACCTACGACTGGGA
>DATIAB010000138.1:0-20554 GCA_035458265.1 Ornithinibacter sp.
AGCAGTGACTCCGAGACCCGCACCGCGTGCCGACCTGCCTCCACCGGGGCAAAGCCGTCGACGTCCTGCGACAGCACCCGGACCCCACCGGGAAGTGTCGGCTCGTCGGGATCGAAGGGATCGAAAAGGCCGTCCGACGTCTCCGGCTTGTCTGCTTGGGGTGGAGCTGAGCTGTCGGGGCGGCCAGCAGCCTGGGAGCCAGTGTCGGCTGACTCTGCACTGCACCCACCGAGCATGACGGCAAGCGTCACGAGCGTCGCCGGCGCCCATCGAACTGCGCGGGATCGAGTCATCAGGGCTCCTTCGTCGTGGATCGGGAACTGCCTCCCTACCCACACGAAGCCTGAGAAGGTACTCCGGTTCCCTGCTGACAAGACTTTTGCGCCGGCAACCCGGAACCGATGAGCGGGCGCCGCTGAAGCGGGTACGTGCCGCGCGGCTCCGGCGCAGCTAGGGGGTGAATCGTTCTGCGCACATGCGCTGTCCGTCCTGACCTTGTTCGGACGAAGCCGCCTCGAGCCTTGACTGCCGTTTGACGTCGCCGCACGCTCTGGGTATGGCAGCGACCGCGACGAGCGTCCGCGGGCGGCGGTGGGTCCTTCTGCATGCAGGCAAGGGCTTCCTCGGTCTTGCGGTGCTCGGGCTTGCGGCGGCCTGCAGCGCCGATGACGACGCCGGGACGACTGTTGTCAGCGGCCCGGGCCATAGCGGCTCCGCCGCTGGGTTGGACTGGTGGCGAGTCGACTTCGCCTACGTGTCGGCCTACGTGCTTGTGCGTGCCCGCGAGGCGGCGTTGGTCGATTGCGGGCTCGGGAGTCGTGTGGACGCAATCGGAGCGGTGCTAGGAGCCGCCGGCACCGGGTGGGATCGCGTACGCCACGTCCTGATCACCCACGTTCACACCGACCACCACGACGGACTGACTGAGGTCGCCGCTCGGGCGCCAGGCGCGGCCATCTACGCGGGCGCCGCAGACTCGAGGTCGATACAAGACGTCTCAGGGCGGCAGGTGCGCCCGGTCACAGACGGCGAGGAGGTTTTCGGCCTGCGGATGGTCGAGACACCAGGCCACACGCCCGGCCACCTCGCCGTCTTCGACACCGATTCGCGGGTGCTCGTCGCCGGTGACGCGATCTCCAACACCATCGACGGGCTGCAAGGCCCGATGTCGGACTTCAGCGGTGACATGCGGACAGCCGAAGAGTCGGTTCGCAAACTCGCCGCTCTGGAGCCTGAGGTCATCCTCTTCGGCCACAGTCCCCCCGTCCAGCAAGACGCCGCCGCACAGCTGCGACGGCTGGCCAGTTCCCCATAACCTGACCACGTCCCCGAAGGTCCTCGGACTTGTGGTGTGACCCCGCGTCCGTTCGCCGCCTGTCGGTGCCTGTGGTTCCGGGACGTAGTCGGTGCAAGGGCCATTCGCGTAGCTTGCGTGAGTGCCCGATGCCGCTACGCCCAACCTCCCCTCGCGCGACCTCGCGGCGACGTCCGCCTTCTACGGTCGGCTCGGCTTCTCGGAGGCGTACCGGGACGAGGGCTGGATGATCCTGAGCCGCGGTGAGGTCACGTTGGAGTTCTTTCCCTTCCCTGGCCTCGACCCCGACGAGAGTTCCTTCGGCTGTTGTCTGAGGCTCGATGACGTCGACGACTTCTACCGGGTGTGTGTCGACGCCGGACTCCCAGAGTCCACCAAGGGTTTCCCCCGACTCCATCCACCCCGTCGGGAGGAGTCGGGGCTTCGCATCGGGGCCCTGCTAGGTCCTGACGGCACCCTGCTGCGACTCATAGGAAATCCCTAGCCCCTGCCCGCCTCCCCGGCCGCCTCGCAAGTGCGTCAGACAGCCGCTGGGCGTCCCGGCTCGCCCGCTTGGTCCTGAACTCCACAGTACTGTCGACGGCCTGGTGATGACATCGGCTCACGGCTGGGCGGCCGGCCGTGTCCGCGGCGGTCGTCTCGGGGGCGAACCGGAAGGTCACGCGCGACTGCCTCGCGGCCAGCAGTCTGTGTAGCCGCGAGGATCGAACCTCACCGCCCCAGCAGTTGCCCCCTGTGCGACTGCCGATCCGGGTCCTGGAGTCGGCGTGCGAGATCGATCAGCGCCTCGACTGAGGATCGTGTCTCGCTCATCTGAGGAACATACGCCCACTCACGTCGCACGTCATTGTGCTTACGTCAGCTGGTCAACGGCGACCTTCGGCATCCCGTCAATACTCCGCCCGCGCCCGGCACTAGCCTCGATCCTCAGGCGCATCGGGCGCCGGTCCCGGCACGAGGCTCCATTGGCAAGGCGCATGCACATGCCACCCGGATTGCTAGGTACGACGGGTCAGGCCGTTCGGGCAGCCGCGGGAACCTCAGCGGCTCAGGCCCGGGTGCTCGAAAAGCGTGCAGCCGGGGCGGACACCTGGCGGCATGCCGATGCACCCCAGCTGACCCTGCCGTAGCCGAGCGCTGACCTCACTGTGCCCGCGGGCGACGGATCGACTGTCACCACTCTTGGTGGGGTACGTCTTGGGTCTGTGACAAGGCACCGCGATCCAGCGACGGCGGGCGCGTGCCCGTCCCTGCGCTAGGCTGGCTTTACTACTGCAGGTGGTAGGCCGATGCCTCGGCTCCGAGGCGCCCGGGCGCTGGCACCTGTAGCGATGGCAGGTGGTGACGCGATGAGCTCGCGCCCCGGCACGGCACTATTCCTTCCCTACTCACGGCCTGCGTTCTCCTCTGGTCCCTTGTGATCTCGTTCGTGTGGTCGCCTGGTGAAGGGTTGCCGGCGGGCACCGGAGGTTCGGAGAACTTCACGGTCGGTCAGGTCCGAGAGCTGAACAGGCGCGGGGTCGACGCGCGCGTGGTGACGGTGGGTGCCGGGCTGTCCGACGGGCGCGACGACTTCGACGACGTGCCGTTCCACTCGGTCGAGAGTCTCGACGGTCTAAGTCGTCTCGACGACACGGTGGTTTTTGTGAGCGATGCCCCTCCCGTGGCGACGAGGCATCCGGCTTACCAGATCCTCCACGTTCCGCCGCCGCTGCGTGACCACGAACGGCTGGCCGTGGCCGCCGGGACCCGCGATCGGACGCTGATCGCAACCAGTCGCTTCGCCGCGGGCCTGTGGTCTGACTTCCTCGATGTCAGCCTCGAAGCCGTGCACGTGGTGTATCCGTTCGCGGAGCCTGCGTTCGCCGTCCAGGCCCGCCCGGAGCACTCCGGTCCGACGCGGGTGCTCTATGCGGGCCGCCTGGCGCCGGAGAAGGGGATCTTCACCCTGCTCTCCATGCTCCACACTGATCTGTTCGAGGGCCCCCGGATCTCGGTCACCGTGACGCGCGCGGGATCCGACAAGCCACAAGGCGCGATCATTGAGCGAATGCTCGCCACGAACCCTGATCTCGACCTGGTGGCGGCGCGTCGTACGCCAGCCGGCATGGCCGCGCTGCTCGCAGAGCACGACGTCGTGGTCATGCCGTCCAACAGCCAGTACTGGCAGGAGACCTTCGGCATCCTCTCCATCGAGGCGCAGCACGCCGGGTGCCGTGTAGTTGCCTCGGACGACGGCGGTCTGCCCGAGACCGATTGCGGGACACTCGCACTGGTTCGCCCGGACGACGCCGAGGCGCTGGCCCGCGGCATCGTCGCCGCCCAGCTCCTCGGAGCAGTACCGCCTCACGTTCGCGAGCGAGCGGCGCAAGCGTTCACCGTCTCCGATTCAGTCGACAGCCTGCTCGACGTCCTCCGCGCGACGCCGGCCGCCACCCCGTGGGCCGTTCTTCAGGAGCTCGAAACCCTGGCGGCGCTGCCGTCCCTTACACCTCCACACGAACCATCGAGCCCTGACGACCTTCCGATGGGGGTCTAGCCCTGAACCCGTGCCCACCCGTCCTTGACCCTCCCCCATCGGTAGGAAAACATCATGCGCGGATCCCATCCCACGTCCAGCACCGCTTCTACGACCTCCGAAACGACCCCCGGAACCGCCTCCGGGACAACCTCAGCTACGACCTCTGCAGTGGCTTCCTGGGTGAGGCGGCGAGATGGCAATGCAGCGGACGTCCACTACCTCGAGGAGGCGCGCGCCGCGCTCGGGCCGATCATGGCCGCAAGCAGGGACATTGCGGCCTCCGGCCGCAGCTACCACGTGCGTGCACTAGCTCGGCTGGCACTTGCCGAGCAGGCTGACCAACTCGCCGCGATCACGGCAGCACTGAGCGCGTGGGGGCGACTGGACGCCGGCAGCTCTTCCACGCCGTTCCCCGACCCGATGCACGAGCAGCACAGCAGGGATCAGGACCGGAACTTCGCCGACCACCTGACAGCACACGCCCACGCCTCGCTTGCATCGGCTCGCGCCGAGATGATCGCCGGCGCCAGCCCGACGGCCCGGGCCATCGCTGAGCAAGCCATCCACGCACACGACCGACACCTGGCCGCGATCAGCCTCCTTTTCCCGCCTACGACGCGGCGACCGTGGTGATCCCCCGGCATCGGTCAGGCCGTCGGCATCGTGATGGAACGCTTCGGCGTCGGGCCTCGAGCGGTCAGGGAGCCGGCCCCCACGCGACCGCGCATCCACGTTCCCGGAACGGGCTTCCTGAGGTAGTCGGGCAGGCGGAACGCATGAAACCGCTGCCGGCTACCGCCGAAGCCCTCGGTCTGCTCGCCGCCTCGGGGGACGAGCGCCTCGGCGCGCGACTTGGGTGGATCGCCGAGCTTGTCCTGGACGTCGTTCCACACGCCGGTGCCTTGAGCGTCTGGTTCGTCGATGAGGAACTGATGCTCGCCATGAGCGCAACGCCGTGCGGAGCCTCGCCTACCGCCGGTCGCTGCGCGACGGGCTCGAGTCTCGCTCTTACCATCGCATCCGCAAGGCGACAGATCGCAGTGGTCACGTTGTACGCCGAGGGCGCGCACGCATTCGCTGGTCGCATCACAGCTGTCGAACGCGCCTTGGGCGCGCTGCCAAACGCCTCGGTGCTGGATGATGACGTCGAGTTCCGGTCTCGGTACGCAGCGGAACTGGCGCCATCGCAGCTTCGCGGGCGACTGGGCATCGACACGGTGATCGGCCTGCTCATGGTTCAGCAGGGACTTGACGTGGGCCAAGCAGAGGACTGGCTGCACGACGCCTGCAGGTCCACCGGTCTCACAGAAGTCGAGGTGGCCAACCAAGTCCTATCGACTCACCCGGACCCGCGGTACCCGCCGGTGCAAACCTGAGTCCATGACCCTCGCGCAAGCCCACGCCCGCCAGTGGGCCGATGACCGAAGCAAGGAACGCACCGCGGCAGGTCGCGCCCAGTGGCGGGCGTATGGGAACGCTGGAACGAGGCAGGTCGAGTCTGGGACCTGGTCGGCCGACTCGCAATCGCACCCTCGAGGTCGCGAGGAAGACGGCGGATCTCGATCTCGACTTGGTGACCCGGCATAGGCTTGGTTCGACTGACCGGAGATGAGGCCTCCATCCGGACACCGCTGTGCCGGTCGAGAGGCGGACGTCATGTCGACGTCAAACGTTCAGATTCTCGTACCCGAGTCCACGTCGCCAGGCCGTGCTCAGCTACGACTTCGTATGGCCGAGCAGCCGAGCAAGCACCATCTGGACGGCGGTTGGTGGCCCCAGACCCGCGACCTCGCTGTGGAACTGGCCGACCTGGTGGACCACTTCCCGGCGCGCTCCGGCCGAATTGTCCGCGCGTTGGTCTCCCCACCCGACTGGGATTCCACGCCTCGCATCGTTTCGGTCACTGGTCGCTACGTGAAGGTCGGTGCATTCCCACGCGACGACACCCATCTGATCCTGCTCATGACGTCGGACCGGCACACGCTCCACGTCCTGGTTGTTCCCCCCGCCTTCACCGCTGACGATGGCGACGAAGCCCTCCGGGCCTCGGCAGAGACGGGGAATGCCCGTACGGCCATCGAAGTCCTCCACGAGGTGGCGCGCCACCTCGACCCCGGCGGACACTGGAGCGACGACGGCGGGTCGTGGCGCGGACCAGAAACAGGGACACCCTCGTCGCGAGCGGGTGCGTGACCGTGGCCTACCTGATGCTCTACGGGAACGGTTGGACCCAACGCTGGGCGATCGCCACAGGTACGGAGGATCACATCCGGACCCAGATAGCCCAGATCGGTACCCCCGCCACAGGACAACTGGCCGTGGTCGATCCCGGTTCTGATTCCGAGGTCACGCTCTGGGTGGCCTGGGCGCTGGTCGCCGCCGCCATCGTCCTTGACGAAACACCTGTGTCGGCCGACCACGGGTCCGCTGGGCAGTACGCCTGACGAGACTCCGCACCGACCGCGAACCCGAGGCAGCGACCACATGAAGTTCCTCATCGAGACAAATCTGGCAAGCAAACCCGCTTGGTGGCTGCTCGACGACGACAATCGAGTGATTGCCTGGGCCGGGCGCACCTACCCCAGTCTCGCCCATGCGGATCAGGCAGCCCACGACTTTCGGGTGAACGCCGACGACCCCGACTACCGGGTCCGGTCCAAGTCCGGGGATCGTTGGCGGTGGGCCGCCTGGCGACCGGAGGGAATCCGAGTCGCAGTTTCGGGAGACTGGTTCACCAGCGAAGCGGCTGCCCGCGCGGCGGTCCGACGAGTGCAACAGCAGGCCTGCACAGCCATAGGCCCATGACCACGGGCGCGACACTCCACTCCACCCGCTCGTGCCCGGGGCGGTTACCCCAACACGCCTCCGGTGGTGACGCTCGGGCGTGCCCGGACGCGCGCTCAATTCGCTGAGTGCGTTCCCCCCGAGGAGCGTCGCTCAGAATCCAAACGCTTCATGCCTCAAAGGGCGTTCCAGGAGCGGGGCTGTCACGCGCGGTCGCGTGACGCTCCCTGCCTCGACGCGTCCTGCATGCGTTCGGCGAGTCCCGCCGCCAGAGCGGTGATCGTGAGCACGTCCAGCGCTTCTCCGGCGGTCCTCACCAACCACGGCCGCCGGGCCGCGCCAACTCGCAGGCGTAGCAGAACTCGCGTGTGTGCGCCCGCGCCGGTGCCAGCCGGTCGCAGCACTATCGACCAGCTGATCAGGGCGCGACCGCGTTGCGATCGGTACACCAGCACGTGCGGCGGGTCGATCGACGCGACGGTGAACGTCTCCTTGGCTCCTCCGTAGTCCGGGACAGTGTCTCCTGGACTCAGGTGCTGCCATCTGGGCTCGATGTGCCGCAACGCCCGGCGGCGTGCCGGCAGGCACCGTTCGACGTTCCGCGGCAGGTACCAACCAGCCCTGCCCTTGCCGAGCTGTCGAATCCACGGGAACACCATCTCGGGAGCTCCCGGGACGGTGAAGGCTCGGTCCATCACAACGTCCGCTGGTACGACGATGTCGTCGCCGGGACGCTGCTCGCCTCCCTCGGCTCGCGTGGCTGTGACGTGACTGAACAAGCGCACCCACCACCGCCCTTCTCCGACCACGGGTTCACGCACCAATGCTGCTCACGCACGACCCCCCATGGTCGGCCGGCCAGTCCTCGCATGCCCAGAGATCGCGCCCGCGATGAGTCCGTCCTCAACGTACGTCCATCCGCCGCCCGAGCTCTCCCAACACACGGGCCTGCCGAGGCGTGGTCCCTGCCGATAAGTTCGAGTCGTGTCCCGCAACCGGACCCTCGCCTGCGTCTTCGCACATCCAGACGACGACGCGTACGGGGCTGCGGGCAGCGTCGCACTTCACGCCGATGACCCAGACTTCAGGTTCGTCCTGATCCACGCCACGCTCGGTGAGCAGGGTGACATCCGAGACGGATTTCCGGCCACGCGCGAGACGCTTGGATCCCTACGCCAGGGCGAGGACGAAGCGGCGTGGCGAGCACTCGGCCGCGTTCCTGACCGTCACGAGTGGCTCGGTCTGCCGGACGGTGGCATCGCAGAGGTTCCCTTCGAGGACGTTGTCTCGGCGGTGGCGAGGATCCTCTCCGAGGAGGACCCCGCGGTTGTTGTGACGTTCGGTCCCGACGGCATCTTCGGACATCCCGACCACGTCGCGATCGGTGCGGCCACCGACGAAGCCTTTGCGAGACTGCGCGCCAGCAGCGGGTCCGGCTTCCAGCGGCTCCTGCATGGGGCGGTCCCGCAGTCAGTGTTCGAGCGGTGGAACCGCCAACGCGCCGAGCTCGGGCTCTACACCTTCGACCCGACACAGACCTACCACATGCGCGGAGTCCCGGACGAGCAGATCCGGGTCACCGTCGACTGCCGGGAAGCCGCCAGCCGCATCGTGGCCGGCCTTCGTGAGCACAAGAGCCAGCTGCACGTCATGTCCGACGACCCGACGAACACCGCTCAGTGGGAGCGGCGCGTCGGGCGCGAGTGGTACGCAATCGCCTGGCCCGAGTCCGACCCCGATGCGCCGATGCTGAACGACCTCTTCGAGGGCCTCCCCTGACTCCCGACGCATGCCAGGGTGCGTCAGACCGCCGCCTGTCGGGGACATCGGTCAGTGGTGATGTCGATCTGCGCGCCGTCCGTTCGACGTAGGGATGACGCCAACATGGAGGAACCATGCGCAATGTGACCCTGTACACCCTGCTGTCCCTTGACGGCGTCGCTGAGGAGCCGGGCGATTGGATGTTCGAGGCGGATGAGGCCGTGTTCCGTAATCTCGCAGAGGTCGTCGGCGTTCAAGATGACATCGTCCTCGGTCGAGGTACATACGAGTACTGGGCCGACTACTGGCCGACATCGGACGTGCAACCGTTCGCAGACTTCATCAACACGACGACCAAGCACATAGTGACTTCTCGTCCTCTGGACAAGGACTGGGATCGGTCAGTCGTGGTCGACACGCCGCTCCCGTCGTACGTCGAACGCCTCAAGGGAGGCGCGGGAGGTGACATCGGCGTCCACGGCAGCATCACCGTGGCGCAGGCGCTGCTGGGAGCCGACCTGGTCGATCGCCTCGAGCTCGTGGTCGTTCCGACCTTGGCCGGCGCTGGCCGACGCCTGTTCGGGGACCGTGCGACGCCCGTGCGCCTTGATCTGACGCGGACCGCGTCGTCGCCGACCGGTTGCGTGTTCTTGAGCTACCAGCGCCCTGCGAACCACTGAGTCCGAGGCCGCCCTGAATCTCGGCCGTGCGGCACTCCGCCGCTTGTTGGAGACACCGAACCAGCCCGGAGCGGGGTCCTGACCGACACTGTCGCTAGCGCGGGTCGAGGCGGTCGGGAGGTTGTCACCGGAACGGCTCCGACGGGTCAGGCCATCCGGAAGATGGGCCATCCGATCTCGGTGCGCCAGGCGGATGGGTCGGGGTCGTCGGCATGACCGACGAGGTAGGTCTCGCGGACCGGGCCAGCGACCGCGAGTGAGTTGGCGACGGCCCATGACCCGAGCTCGCCGTAGGTGACGTCGGCGCTGTCGTGCGGACCAACATGCGTCGCGACGGCTAGCTCCACCGCGGGGAGGGTCACCGGCCGCACCCTCCCGCGACTGGGCGGGTTCGCTGTCGGCAGGTAGAGCAGCACGCGCCCCCGCCCCTCCTCGAACAGGGCGTTGTCGTAAACCCCTCCCGGCGGTCCGGTCTGGGCATCGGTCGCGGCCGTGAGCTCGGCCATCGCGCCCGCGAACCACGCGGCCACGGCGTCGCTCTCGACGTCGTCCTCGATCGCGGCCACCGTCACCTCCGGCACTGCCCTCAGCTCGACGCTCAAGGGCATCGGGTCGGGGTGGAGGAGTCGACGCAACGACGCGACCGCCGTGCGGGTCCGGTCCAGCTCGACCTCGAGGCGTGCAAGGTGGTCGGACACGAGCGCGGCGCGATGGTCGGGGTCAGTCGCGTCGATGATGCGGCGGACGTCCGCGAGGGGGACGTCGAGCTCGCGGAGGCGGTGGATCACCTGCGCGGTCGGGATCTGGTGCCCGTCGTAGGAGCGGTATCCCGTCGCGTGGTCGACCGCAGCTGGGACGAGCAGCCCCGCCTCGTGGTAGCGGCGCAGCGTCCTCACGCTCAGGTGCGTCAGGCGCGAGAACTCACCGATGGCCAGCATGGCGCCAGTGTGCACCCTCCCCCGGGGAGAGAGTCACGTCCTTGACCCTGCTGTCCGGGGACGCAGCAATGTCGTCATGCAACCAGCAACCGTCTCTTCCCGAGAGGAATCACCAGCATGAACGACACGACCGCAATCGCCCATCACGAGCTCCCCACCATCGTGGCCAGCTACCTCCGCGCCCACGTCGCCCAGGACTACGCCACGGCCATGACCTACCTGCCGGAGGACGTCACCGTCATCGACAACGGCGAGGTCCTCCACGGCCGCGACGAGACCTTCACGGTCTTCGACAAGTCCGCGCACGACTACGAGGTGGAGACCACGGTGGGCTCCGTCTCCCACCCTGCGGACGACGAGTGGGAGGTCGGCACACACCTCTCCGGGAACTTCCCCGGAGGCGAGGTCGACCTCCGCATGATCTTCACCTTGGTCGATGGCGTGATACGGAAGCTGCACATCACCGTCTGACCCGTCCCGCCGCATCTCGACACCCACCGCCATCGCAAGGAGAAAACCTTGCGTCCATGCCAGATCGCGACCGGCTCGCCGAAGGCAACGACCTGACGCGCGACGAGGCGAGGCAGACCGGTCTTCGGCTCCCTCGGAGGGGTTCCCCTCGGACGGTTCGCGACACCTGCGGAGGTCGCGGACCTCGCGGGCTTTCTGGTCTCCGACCGACCGTCGGCGATCGTGGGTGCCGAGCACGTCATCGACGGCGGAACCGTCCCTACCACCTGACCAGATCAGACATGCTCCTCGTGGAACGCCAGCGGCGACGTTGTGCGTCACAGCGCCGCTGAGGGGTGCGTGTGACCGTTGGCCCAGGCGGGAGTGGGGAAGTTCGCGTCGTCTTGCCGGACCGCTTTGCCTGGGGGATCCTCAGGTAGGAATTGGGTGGTTGGAGGGCCCATGAGCGCACTTCCACGTCCTGACGTGGCGGGACCGGTCAAGGTCCTGAACGATGCGCTGCACGACCTCCACCACCGCGCAGGTTGGCCATCCCTGCGCGCGATGGCTCGCGAGACCGGGGTGTCTCACACGACCGTGTCCAAGGCGTTTTCCGCGCCTGGGGTGCCATCGTGGGGAACGGTCGAACTGCTGGTCGAAGCTCTCGGTGGGGACAGCGCTGCCTTTCACGGTCTATGGCTCACGGCATCGGATCCGGCTGCCGCGCGGTCGCCGATCGAGCCGCCCCGAATGGCTGGGCGCAGCAAAGAGCTGGCCGCCATTCGCGCTCACATGCAGACCGGTGCCGGGCTGATTCTGCTAACAGGCGAAGCCGGCATGGGCAAGACCAAGGTCGTCACCGCCGCCATCCAGACCAGTGACCGGTTCGTCGGCATCGGTCACTGTTTGCCCCTGTCGATACGCGTTCCCTTCATGCCCATTGCCGACGTGCTGCGCGCAGTCCACGGTGCCGACGACGGCCGGTGGCTCGACGAGGCGCTTGACCCCACGCCCGCCTACGTCCGCGCGTCCCTGTCCGGGCTGCTTCCGGAACTGGTTGAGGACGGGTCCGGTGCCTCCGTTCCGGACGACTTCTCCCGGCAACGGCTGCTCGCCGCCCTGTTCACGTGCTTCACGCGCCTCCACTCGATGAAGGGCCTCGCCCTCGTGGTCGAGGACCTTCACTGGGCTGACACGGCCACCCTCGACGTGTTGGAGCACCTGCTCGTCAAGGCCGTCGACCTGCCGATCGTCGGCACGTGGCGCCTCGACGATCCTCAGACCGGTGGCCCTCAAGACGAGTGGTGGCGTCGGGTGACACGCCTGTCGAACGTGAAGACCATCGAGCTGGACCCCCTCACCCGCGAGGAAACCGGCGACCAATGCCGGTTGCTTGGCGTCGGCCTGCAGCCGGAGGGCATCGACGCGATCCATCGCAGGTCGCAGGGACAGCCCCTGTTCACCGAACAGCTGGCCGCGCAGGCAGGTTCCGAGACGGACCTGCCCACCGCGCTGACCGACCTCCTCGACCGGCGCTTGCACGATCTCGACGACACGGCCCACGTGGTCACCCGAGCGCTGGGAGTTGCGGACCGAGGCCTGCCACTCCCGGTGCTTGCCGCTGTGACGAACGAGGACGAAGACGCCCTCCTCCACACGCTGCGCGAGCTAGCCCGCCGCCACCTGCTGGCGCCGACCGACAGTGCGACGGACGTCCAGCTCAAGCACCCCTTGCTCGCGGAGGCGGTACGTCGACGGCTCGTCGCGGGTGAGGCCGCGGGCGTTCACCGCCGTATCGCGATCGTTCTGGGTCGCGACGTGGACTGCGACGCGGCCGAGGTCGCGGAGCATTGGCGCGGAGCCGGGGACCAGGAGGAAGAGCTGACGTGGCGCATCACTGCTGCTCGCGCGGCAAGCGGCCGCTGGGCGTCGCATCAAGAGGCCGACTTCTGGCTTCGAGCACTCGAACTGTGGCCAGGGTCCAGGACCACCGCAGGCGACCCGCCCCTGACGCGCGCTGAGGCCTACCTCGCGGCAATCGACGCCCTGATGCACTCGTTGCAGTTCGACCGTGGATTGGCCATGAGCAACCGAGCTGCTCTGGAGTTCCCGGCCCCCGAACCGACTGTGAAAGCCGAGTTCCTCCGCCGCGCGGCGCTCTTCCGCGCCGAACGCGAAGGGCCGAAAGTAGGGCTCGAACTGATCGACGAAGCCATCGACATCCTGTCGCGGCTGCCGGCCGGTCACGCGCTGATGCAGGCAATGGGCCGCAAGCACCAGCTCCTGCTCAAGAGCGGCGCGTACGCCGAGGCCCACCTCCTCGCGAAGGACACCGCGGCCGCGGCCGAGGCAGTAGGCGATCAGCAGACACTGCGGGTCATGCTCGGCCGCCTGGCCTGGCACGAGGCGCTCAGTGGGAGACTCGATCAGGCCACGGAAATGATGACCCGCGCCCTGTCCCTGCTGCCGTCGGACCAGGATCCGACTGGAGACATCTGGCTGGCCGTCATCTGGACCGATGCGCTTCTCGTGCTGGGCGCACCATCACAAGAGGTCGAGGCGGCCGGTACTCATGCCTTGGACCTCGCCCACAAAGAACAGATCGAGGACTTCGGGCCTGTCCTGGTCCGTTACAACATCCTCAGCGCCCTCATCCACGATGGGCGACTGGCCGAGGCGAGAGCGCTCCTGGGATCGGATGCGGACGGCGAGGTCGACTTCGATCGCGCACCCTACTTCTACGCACGCGCTCTGCTGGAGGCACTGAGTGGACGTCTGGACGAGGCGACTGCGCTCACCGACAAACTGCTTCGCGACGGCCCGAGCATGGACGCTGACCTCGAGTTCGACTTCACGGTCGCCACCATCGATCTCTGGAGCAAGCGTCCAGCACAAGCGTGGACACGCACCCGGAATGCGCTCGCGTCCCTACCCGACGCGGTGCCCGCTCCCCTGCTGCTCCCGACATTGGTCTTGGCAGCGCGTGCTGCCGCCGACCTCGCCGCAGACGACCAGAGCCAGGCCGCAGCAGCTGCGGCCGAGCTCTCGGAGCTCGCCGCCCGAGCCCGACTGAGTACCGAGCCGGAGCAGGGATGGGCGATCGCCGACGCGCTCCGCAGAACTTGGTCAGCCGAGCTCGCACGGCTCGAGAGCAATGACTCGCCTCGCCACTGGCTGGAAGCCGCATCAGAGTTCGACCGCCTTGATCGGCACCACGACGCCGCCTACTGCCGCTGGCGAGCAGCCGAAGCAGCACTACGTCATGGTCAGGGCACGGCGTCATCGCGACTGCTCACAATGGCCGCCCGCGACGCTCGCGGGCATGAGCCACTACTCGCGGCAATCGAGCAAAGCAGTACGACTGGTTCTTCTCGATCAAGCGGCCACTAAGAGTGGTCACCGCCTGAGCGTGGAACGACTCTGGCGGTTCTGCCCGGCTGACGAATTCGTTCATCATCCGGACGGTCCACCCGTAGCCAGCGTTCATGGGTGCGGCTTAACCTCGGAACTCTCGCCCCCTACCTCGAGGACCAGTCGTGGCCGATATGCGTGCGTCGTCATACTTTGCAGGTCGCGGCCCGGCGAGAGCGGTGCTTGCAGCCGTGCCGCTGGCCATGGTGGCCAGCCTCGTTGCTGTCGCCCCTTCGGCTGTAGCCGTTGCTCCGGACTCCGCTGTGTTCATCAACGAGCTGCACTACGACAACGCCGGCGCCGATGTCGGTGAGTTCATCGAGGTCGCCGGTCCGGCAGGCACGGACCTCACGGGGTGGAGGGTCGTTCCGTACAACGGGGCCAACGGAGCGACGTACACCCCGCAGGGCGTTCTGACAGGCACCCTGAGCGATGAGACAGGAACTGGCTTCGGCTTCCTGTCGGTGCCCCTGGTCCTGCAGAACGGTGAGCCTGACGGTGTCGCACTGGTGGACGCCGCCGGCGGCCTCGTGCAGTTCCTCTCGTACGAGGGGACGATGACCGCTGTCGGAGGACCTGCGGATGGCCTGACGAGCACGGACATCGGGGTCATCGAGAACGGCGCCGGACCCGTCGGTGAATCGCTGCAGCTCACCGGCACCGGTGACTCGTACGCCGACTTCACGTGGGCTCCGTCTGCCGCCCAGACGCCCGGTGACGCCAACAACGACCAGGTGTTCGTCGCGTCCGGGGACCCCCTGCCGCCGACGATCAGCTGCGAGCCCGACGTCGAGACGACCACCGGCGATGGAGCCACGTCACCGGTCTCGGCCACCGACGCCGACAGCGGCATCGACAGCCTCTCCATCACCTCGGACCCGGTGCCCGGGATCACGCTCGAAGGATCGACCGCCCCCACCCCACAGGGAGAGGCCGCGACCGCGACCCTCACGGTCGCGGGTTCGACCGCGGAGGGCGTCTACGAGGTGCAGGTCACGGCCACCTCGGACGACGACGCTCAGGCTGTCTGCACGGTGACGGTGACCGTCAGCGCGCCGCTGGAGACATCCCTCGTCTCGACCGTCCAGGGCTCGGGAGCCGCCTCGCCGCTCGCCGGGCAGGAGGTCCAGGTCGAGGCGGTCGTCACCTCGCTCATCACCAGTGGTGACGTCCTCAACGGCTTCTACGTCCAGGAGGAGGACGCGGACGCGGACACCGACCCCGCGACGTCCGAGGGCATCTACGTCTTCTGCGGTTCGACCTGCCCGACGGGCCTCGCCGCCGGTGACCGGGTGGAGGTGGTCGGCACCGTCGCCGAGTTCTTCAACAACACCCAGATCAACGTCACCGACGGGTCCGTCAGCGTGCTGGCCTCCGGCCTGCCGCTGCCGAGCGCCACCGTCGTGACGCTGCCGGCGAGCTCCTCCACGACGGCACCCGCCACCTTCGAGCCGGTCGAGGGCATGATCACGACCATCACCACCACCCTCGCGGTGAGCGAGTACTTCGAGCTCGCGCGGTTCGGCGAGATCGTCCTCACGGCCGACGAGCGCGAGTTCCAGTACACCCAGACAAACACGCCCACCGTCGAGGGCTACCAGGCCTACCTGGACGACCTGGCAACGCGCCGCATCATCCTCGACGACGACAGCAACGACGAGAACGACGCGACGAGTGGCCCGCTGAACAACGAGCCCTACTACTACCCGACGCCGGGACTCAGCACGGGCAACTACTTCCGTGGCGGGGACACGATCACCGACCTCACCGGCGTCATGGAGTACTCCTTCGGCGCCTGGAAGCTCCGCCCGATCCCCGGCGTCGACTACACGTTCGAGGCGGCCAACCCCCGGCCCGCCACGCCCGACGACGTCGGCGGCCGGCTGCAGGTCGCCAGCTTCAACGTCCTGAACTACTTCGCGACGGTGGACACCACGTCGTCGAACAACACCGGTCCGTGCGGGCCGAGCGGGACGGACGACTGCCGTGGTGCCGACTCCGAGGCGGAGCGGCAGCGCCAGCTCACCAAGATCGTGGCTGCGCTGAAGACGATCGACGCCGACGTCTTCGGGCTGATCGAGATCCAGAACGACGCGGGTCTCGCGACCCAGCAGATCGTCGACGCGCTCAACGCCGCCACGTCGCCGGGCACCTACGCCTCCATCGACACGGGCTTCATCGGCACCGACGCCATCAAGCAGGCCTTCCTGTACAAGACCGCGACCGTGGCACCGGTCGGCGACTACGACCTGCTCACCGAGGAGGACGACGCCCGGTTCGACGACGACGCCAACCGTCCGGCCCTGATCCAGACGTTCGACGAGATCGCCACCGGCGAGCGGTTCACCGTCGCGGTGAACCACCTCAAGAGCAAGGGCTCCGGCTGTGGAGCCGGCGACGACTCGCCCGCTGACGGATCCGGCAACTGTGACCTCACCCGCACCCGGGCGGCCGCGGCACTCGCGGACCACCTGGCGAGCGACCCGACGGGGAGCGGTGACCCCGACTTCCTGATCATCGGCGACCTCAACTCCTACTCCATGGAGCGGCCGATCACCACGCTCGAGACGGCTGGGTACGTCGACCTGCTCGAGCGCTTCGAGGGCCTCGAGTCCTACGGGTACGTCTTCGACGGTCTCCTCGGCCACCTCGACCACGCCCTGGCCACCGAGCCCCTCGCAGCCCAGGTGACGGGCGCCGGCGGCTGGAAGGTCAACGCCGACGAGGTGCCGTTGTTCGACTACAACGACGAGGTTCGCGACGCGGGCGAGGCCGCCTTCGAGCGCGAGTCGTCGGCCCTGCCGCTCTACGAGCCCACTCCGTACCGATCCAGCGACCACGACCCGGTCATCGTCGGCCTGAGCCTCAACACTGCTCCGGTCGCCGATGCCGGGGGTCCGTACACGGTCAAGCCGGGTGCTCGCATCGTGCTCGATGCGTCGGGGTCCACCGACCTCGAGGGTGACGCCCTCACCTACGTGTGGGACCTCGACGGTGACGGAGAGTTCGACGACGCCACGGGCCCGACGGCGACCTTCCGGGCCAACCGGCCGCCGGGCAGCTACCCCGTCGCGGTGCAGGTCAGCGACGGCAGTGAGTCGTCGGTCGACGAGACCGTCGTCAACGTCGTACCCCGCGGCGAGCAGCCCAGCTGAGCCACCAGCAAAAGATCGCAGGGACGCGGGTCAGCGCCCTGAGGGCCCGTCGACGTTGACGGTCGGGATGCCGCTGCGAGCGCCCCCGGACGCGAGTACGGTCGTCAGATGATGACGCCGGAGCCGGAGCCGGAGCAACCCGCCCGCGAGCTGCCCGCGGAGACGCTCAACCGCAACTGGACCGAGCTCGTGCAGGAGCTTCGCGCAACCCAGATCGGCGTGCAGGTCCTCATCGGGTTCCTGCTCGCCGTGCCGTACACCGACAAGTTCGACACGCTCGACCAGTTCGAGAAGGGTGCCTACCTGGTCGTGCTGAGCATCGCCGTGGCCGCCACCGCCGCGGTCCTCGCTCCGGTTGCCTATCACCGCATCCTGTTCCGGCGCGGCTTGCGCCCCTGGCTGGTGGAGACGGCCAACAAGATCGCCCGAGCCGGGCTCGTGCTCGCCGCGCTCTCGATGTGCGGCGTGGTCTTCCTTGCCTTCGATCTCGCAGCCGGGTCAGTCGCCGGTGTGGTGGCGTCACTCGTGGCCCTTGTCGGCTACGTCGTCCTCTGGCTCGTCGTCCCGCTTCGCACCCATCCGCCCGTGCGTCGGCGCTGACCGGAACCGAGCGATTCCGATGTCAGGCCGGGTGGTACTTCGCTGGCAGCCGGCCTGCCTCGACCAGCCACGCGATGGTGTCGCGGATCGTCTCCTCGAACGGCCGCGGAGTCACCCCGAGGTCCCGCTCTGCTGGTGACGTGTCGAACGTGGTGCTGCGCAGGGATAGCTCCGCACCTTCGCGGTCTGCGGGGTAGTGCCATCCAGCCGGCAGCACCTTCTGAAGCGGTTCCATGCTGCCGACTGCGATGCGCGTGGCGGTCGGAGACATCGAGACATGCGGCCGCCGTCGCCCGACAACAGTCGACACCGCGCGGTACAGCTCGCGGCCCGTAACGGCGTGGCCCGGCACCACGTACCGCCGCGGACCCCGGCCCGCCTGCGTCACGGCGGAGATCACTGCTGCTGTCTCGCGGACATCCACGACGTGCAACGACCCGGTGGGCCACAGCGGGAACAGGCCACGCACGACCCACGCCAACCGCACGTTCTGGTCGCCGGCGTAGGGGTCGTGCGGACCGTAGACGGAGCCCGGATAGACGGTCACCACGGGATGGCCGAGGTCCTGGAGCTCGCGGGCCACCTGTTCGGAGGCGATCTTGGACAGGCTGTACGGCAGCGTCATGTCGCCGAGCGGCAAGTCCGGGCCGCTGCCCGCGAACCGCGCGAGCGCGACGGTGCTGGACACGTGGACGACCGGATCACAGCCCGCATCAACGGCCCGGCCCAGAACCAGCTCGGCTGCGCGGGCGTTGGTCTCGAGAACCTCCTGGGACCGGCGTGCATCGAGGCTGAAGACCGCCGCCGCGTGCACGACCGCGTCACATCCGGCGATCCCAGCCTCCACCGCGGCCGCGTCGAGGACGTCGCCGGTCACGATGTCGCGGGGCGGCCCACCCGGGTGTGGCGCGAACGTGAGCGAGACCTGGTCGGGCCGGCGAACGAGGAGCCGCACATCATGGCCCGACGCTTGCAGAGCCAGCGCGGCGTGCGACCCGACAAACCCGGTCCCCCCGGTCACGAGCACCTTCACCCCATCGATCGTCCTCCTGCGGATCCGGGTCCGACAAGCCCTCGATGTGTTCGACCAACGGCCGACTACCCGAGTCGTCGGCACCTGGCGGCGCGGTGCCATCCCACGGCGATCGCCGTGGTGGTGACGGCGAGGGAGCCGGTGACCCACGGTCTGGGGTTCCGAACGTCCGGCTTCTTCTGGAAGGACATGGGCATGAAGCCGAGGTGCAGGCCGGTCACCTCGCCGCCGGGATCGCGGCTGAACACGACCGAGGAGGTGCCCGTTCCGAGCCCCGAGAGGTCGATGCGGAAGGCATAGGGGTCGTCCCGGTCGGGGTACAGACGAAGACCCCTGCGTACCGCAGGGACGGGCGTCTGCCCGCGGAGCGTGAGGTGGCCGCCGCGGACGACCACCTCGAGGCCGGCACCCATGGCCCGGGGCTGGGGGTCGGTGAGCACCCCGGGACCGAAGGAGTACCAACCGCACAGCTCGCCCCAGACGTGAGGACGCTCCGGGGCGTCGGTGCGCACGGTGTCATCGGCGAGGCCGAGGAGGAGACGGAGCACCGCGTTGGCGACAGGCACCGGCGCGCCGCGGGGGTTGAACGAGCCAGTATTGGCGAACGCGAGCACACCGATCCCCGCGTCCGGAGCGAGCACGAGGTCCGCGAGGAATCCCTTCCAGATCCCGTCGTGACCGACGGTCGGGTGTCCGCCGACCTCGTCGCGCAAGAACCCCAGCCCCATTCCGGAGATGCGGGGATCGGGCTGGTAGTGCGGCTCGAACATCATGGTGAGTGTCTCCGGCTGGAGGACGGATCCGTGCTCGTTGGCACCACCGCCCAGCAGCGCCGAGACGTAGCGAGCCATGTCGCTGGTTGTCGAGTACGCCGCACCGGCGCCGGCCGGCACCACCTCATAGTCGGCGACCGCCTCGAGTCCGCCGGCGTGCAACTCGTATCCGGTGGCCATGCGCGGTCTCACCCGCCCGGATCGGACGAGGTCGGAGCTGTGCATGCCGAGTGGCTCGAACACCCGCTCGCGCACGTAACGATCGAGCGGTACACCGCTGACGTCCTCGACGACCTGGCCCAACGTCGCATACCCGTGGTTGGAGTAGGCCCACTTGGTGCCCGGCTCGACGTCGACGCGCAGACCCCCGCGGTAGTACTCGGCGAGCGAAGGCGTCGGGCGGTCAACACGCGCACCCCAGCCCATCACCGGCCGGAACAGGTCGGAGGGTCTCCGTACTGCACGAACTCCGGCGGTGTGGGTCAGGAGGTGTCGCAGCGTCGCCGGGCGGAAGCCCGCCTTGGCGGGGATCAGCTGGTAGCCCCGCAGATACTCATTGGCGGGCGCGTCGAGGTCCACCAGTCCCTGCTCCCACAGCTGCATGACGGCGATCGCCGTGAAGGTCTTGGTGATGGAGGCGATCCGGAAGACGGTGTCTTCGGTGACGGGTGTGCCTGACGCGATGTCTGCGACGCCATGTCCGTGGAAGAACGGCAGGTGTCCGCTACGTACCACTCCCACCGCGAGTCCGGCGCTTGGCCAGCGGTTGAGAACCTCGTCGACCTTGGCCCTGATCTCCAGCCCACCGATCTCGGACATGCCCCTCTCCCCGTTCCTCAAGGCAGCGACGGACTCGAAACCAGTGTCGCTCGGACGTCAGGAGGGGGAAAGACACCGCGATCCGTCACACTGCACGAGTGTCCGACCCGCTGCGCACCCTGCTCGCGGCGCCGCCCGACCTCCCGGTCACCGCGGGCCTGGCCCCTCTGGTCGACGCGCTTCGCACTCGCGGAGTCGCGGTGGTCCACGCACCGCCGGGCACCGGCAAGACGACCTTGGTCCCACCAGCGGTCGCTGGGGTTGTCGCCGGACGGGTCGTGGTCACGCAGCCCAGCCGCATCGCGGCGCGCGCT
>DATIAB010000139.1:0-3156 GCA_035458265.1 Ornithinibacter sp.
GGTCGGGATCGCGAAGGCGGTTCCGGACTCGCGCACCCCACGCAGGTTCATGGCCGTCAGCGCCGCGATGATGAGGACGGCGACGAGCGCCTCGTGCCCCCGCACGAACCCGAACGCCGCCGCGGCGTTCTGCACGCCTGCGGAGATCGAGACCGCGACGGTCAGCACGTAGTCGACGAGCAGGGCGCTCCCGACGCCCAGCCCGGCCCGCGGGCCGAGGTTGACGCTGGCCACCTCGTAGTCGCCACCACCGGAGGGGTAGGCCCGCACGTTCTGCCGGTAGCTCATGATGACCACGGCCATGACGACGACGACCGCGAGGGCGATCTCCCACGAATGCGTGAGCGCGAGCGCCCCGCCGGCCAGGCCAAGGGTCAGGAAGATCTCGTCGGGGGCGTAGGCCACCGAGGACAGGGCGTCGCTGGCGAAGACCGGCAGCGCGAGGCGCTTCGGAAGGAGCGTCTCGCCGAGGTTGTCGCTGCGCATCGCGCGACCGAGGATGACGCGCTTGACGACGCGCCCGGAGTTTGACACGTCAGACACTGTATGCCGGGCGCGAACCACCCGCGCACCGGTTCACGGACGCCCTCACCACCCGTCCGACGTCGGTGTAGCGTCGGCCACGTGCACTTCGTCATCATGGGCTGCGGCCGCGTCGGGGCTTCCCTCGCCAGGGCGATCGAGCGAGCGGGCCACGAGGTCGCCGTGATCGACCAGGACGAGGCGTCGTTCCGCCGGCTCGGCACGAGCTTCGAGGGTCGCACCGTCACCGGGGTGGGCTTCGACCGCGACACCCTGCGCGAAGCCGGCATCGACCGCGCCTACGCCTTCGCGGCCGTCTCCAGCGGTGACAACTCCAACATCCTCGCCGCCCGCGTCGCCCGCGAGAAGTACGGCGTCGAGCACGTCGTCGCCCGCATCTACGACCCGGGTCGCGCCGAGATCTACCAGCGCCTCGGCATCCCCACCGTCGCCACCGTGAAGTGGACGAGCGACCAGATGGTGCGCCGCCTGCTCCCGCAGGGCCACGTCCCCGAGTTCACCGACCCGTCGGGCAAGGTCGTCATCGCCGAGATGCCGGTGTCCTCGGCGTGGATCGGCCGGCGGATCAGCGAGATCGAGGCAGCGACCGGTGGGCGTCTGGCCTACCTCACCCGGCTCGGCGACGGCCTGCTGCCCGGGGCGGACACCGTCTACCAGGAGGGGGACCTCCTCCACCTCGCGCTCCTGCGTGAGGACCTCGCCACCGCGGAGCGCGTGCTGGACACCGCCCCCCCGGCCCACTGACCCGAAAGGCCTGTGACCCATGCGCGTCGTCATCGCCGGAGCCGGCAGCGTCGGGCGCTCGATCGCCCGTGAGCTGCTGCGCAACGAGCACCACGTGCTCCTCATCGACCGGGACGCGGACGGTGAGCGGGTGCAGAAGGTGCCGGACGCGAGCTGGCTGCAGGCCGACGCCTGCGAGATCGAGGCCCTGAGCGAGGCGGGCCTGGCCGACTGCGAGGTCGTCGTCGCCGCCACCGGTGACGACAAGGTCAACCTCGTGCTCTCCCTGCTCGCCAAGACCGAGTTCGGGGTTCCGCGCACGGTCGCCCGCGTCAACAACCCGAAGAACGAGTGGATGTTCGACGAGGCGTGGGGGGTCGACGTCGCCGTCTCCACCCCCCGCATCATGACCGCGCTCGTCGAGGAGGCCGTGAGCGTCGGAGACCTCGTGCGGATCTTCGAGTTCCAGCAGGGCAAGGCGATGATGGTCGAGATGACCCTGCCCGTCGGCAGCCCCTACGCGGGGTCGCGGGTCGGCGACGTGCCGTGGCCGGGCAACACCGTGCTCACCGGCATCATCCGCGAGGGGCATCCCATCGCCCCCACGCGCGACGACGCGCTCGAGCCGCTCGACGAGCTGCTGTTCCTCACCACCCCCGACGTCGAGGCCGAGCTCGAGACCCTGCTCAGCCCGGGGCAGCGGCACAAGCGCGACTCCGAGGACCCCGACGACGACCGCTGACCGTCACATCGGGTCGGCGCGGTCGCGCACTGGCTTCGGGTCAGGCTCCAGCGGGGTGTGACCGGCCACGAGCAGCCAGCCCATGACGGCGATCGAGGCCACCCACAGTGGCCACCCGAGCGCGATCTTGGCCACGCCCAGCCAGGCCACCTCGGCGGCGAGGTACAGCGGCACCATGATCAGCAGGCGCACCGCGTAGACGGCGACCAGCACCCAGGTCAGACGCGAGCACACGGCCACCATGCCGCGGTCCTTGCGCCAGCCGAACGGGTCCTCTGCAGCACGCGGGTCACCCGCGCCGACGAGGAACCCGACCGCGGGCCAGCGGGCCAGGATGGAGACCACCGTTCCGACGAGGTACGCGGCGTTGGTGAGGATGCCGGGCAGGAAGGCCGCCTCGGCCCGCCCGGAGCGCACGGCGAAGAACGCGGCGATGCCGGTCGCGAAGACCGCTCCGAACACGTGGGCCAGCGACGACTTCTGGGCCAGGCGCACGGCGGCGAGCACCAGCGCCACCCCGAGGGCCGCGCCCGCAGCCAGCACGACGTCCTGGCGCCACGTCCACAGTGCGACGAACACCACGGTGGGCAGCGCCGTCTCGATGGAGCCCCGCCACCCTCCGAGCGCCGTGGACAGCCGGTGCCGGATCAGGGCCTCGACGGTCTGCGGTGTCGTGGGTGTGACGTCGGTGCTCACGCGGGAGGGACGATCTCGTAGGCGGGGTTGAAGATCGTCGGCACACCGCGCACCTCGGCGACGCGGCCACGCGCCCGCAGGAAGGTGCCGGGCTCGATGCCGGCGATGCTGCGGCGACCGATCCACACGAGGTTGACCGACCCGTTGCCGTCCCACACCTCGGCGACGAGCGCGGGCACACTGCGGCGTGGCGGCAGGGTCACGGTGCGGACGGTGCCGCACACGCACGCAGGATGCCGTGGCGCGAGGGCCGTGAGGTCGTCACCACCCGCGGTCTCGGACTGGGTGCGCAGCGCGTCGGCCTGGTGCTCGACCGAGCTCTTGCCGAGGTCGTGCAGCCGCTCACGCAGGCCCATCACCGCACCTCGGTGATCTCGGGGCCGCGGGTGAAGGGATCGAGCGAGGTCCGCTCGGCCTCGTCCGCGGCGTCGGCCTCCGCCTCGGCCGCCTCG
>DATIAB010000140.1:0-5177 GCA_035458265.1 Ornithinibacter sp.
GGGGCTCCGCCCCCCGGAATCCCCCCAGAAGGACGCCTCGTGGTACTCCGCCGCCTTCGAACCGACGCTGGACTACGTCGTCGTCAAGGTGCCCCGGTTCGCCTTCGAGAAGTTCCCCGCCGCGGACGACACGCTGACCACGACGATGAAGTCGGTCGGTGAGGCGATGTCGATCGGGCGCAACTTCACCGAGGCACTGCAGAAGGCGCTGCGCTCGCTGGAGAAGAAGGGCAGCAGCTTCCACTGGGACGGCGAGCGGCCCACCACCGAGCAGGCCCGAGCGATGCTCGCCGACGCCCGCCGCCCCACCGACGGGCGCATCATCTCGGTGCAGCAGGCGCTGCGCGGGGGCCTGTCCGTCGAGGAGGTGCACGAGGTCACCGGCATCGACCCGTGGTTCCTCGACCAGATGGCACTCATCGAGGACGTCGCGGATGCCGTCGCGGCGGCTCCCGAGCTCACCCCCGACCTGCTGCGGCTGGCGAAGAAGCACGGCTTCAGCGACGCCCAGCTGGCCGGGCTGCGGGCGATGCCCGAAGCAGTGGTGCGCGGGGTGCGTCACGCCCTCGGGGTGCGCCCGGTGTTCAAGACGGTCGACACCTGTGCCGCCGAGTTCGCGGCCCTGACGCCGTACCACTACAGCACCTACGACGAGGAGAACGAGGTGGCCCCCCGGGAGCGACCCGCGGTGCTCATCCTCGGCTCGGGCCCCAACCGCATCGGCCAGGGCGTGGAGTTCGACTACTCCTGCGTGCACGCCAGCTTCGCCCTGCGCGATGCCGGCTACGACACCGTCATGGTCAACTGCAACCCGGAGACGGTCTCCACGGACTACGACACGAGCAGCCGTCTCTACTTCGAGCCGCTCACCCTCGAGGACGTCCTCGAGGTCGTCCACGCCGAGCGGCAGGCGGGCCCGATCGCCGGGGTCATCGTCCAGCTCGGAGGACAGACTCCGCTCGGGTTGGCCAAGGCGCTGAAGGCCGAGGGCGTCCCGATCGTCGGCACCTCGCCCGAGGCGATCGACCTCGCCGAGGACCGCGGGGCGTTCGGCCGCGTGCTGCACGAGGCGAACCTGCCCGCGCCCAAGCACGGGACGGCGTACAGCGCCCACGAGGCGGTCGAGATCGCCCGGGAGATCGGCTACCCGGTGCTGGTCCGACCGTCCTACGTGCTCGGCGGACGGGGGATGGAGATCGTCTTCGACGACGTCACCCTCAGCGGCTACGTCGAGCGGGCGACCGTCGCGAGCCCGGAGCACCCCGTGCTCGTCGACCGCTTCCTCGACGACGCCATCGAGATCGACGTCGACGTGCTCTACGACGGGGTCGACATGTACGTCGGCGGGATCATGGAGCACATCGAGGAGGCCGGCATCCACTCCGGCGACTCCTCGTGCACCCTGCCACCGGTCACCCTCGGCGACAGCGAGCTCGAGCGGGTTCGCGTCTCGACGCGCAGGCTCGCGGAGGGCATCGGGGTGCGCGGCCCGATGAACGTGCAGTTCGCACTGGCCCAGGACATCCTCTACGTCCTCGAGGCCAACCCCCGCGCGTCGCGCACGGTGCCGTTCGTCGCCAAGGCCACCGGCGTGCCGCTCGCCAAGGCCGCGGCCCGCATCATGCTCGGTGCCACCATCGCCGAGCTGCGGGCCGAGGGGCTGCTGCCGGCGCACACCGACGGCGGCCGGATGCCGGCGCACTCCCCGATGTCGGTCAAGGAGGCCGTGCTGCCGTTCAAGCGGTTCCGCACAGCCGAGGGGCTCGTCGTCGACAGCCTTCTCGGCCCGGAGATGCGGTCCACCGGCGAGGTCATGGGCATCGACACCGACTTCGGCCGGGCGTTCGCGAAGGCACAGCTCGGCGCGATCAGCGGGCTCCCCACGACGGGGACGGTGTTCGTGTCGGTGGCCAACCGTGACAAGCGGGCGATCATCTTCCCGGTCAAGCGGCTGCTCGACCTCGGCTTCCGCATCGTCTCGACGTCGGGCACCGCGGATGTGCTGCGGCGCAACGGCATCGAGGCCGAGGTCGTGCTCAAGCACGCCGAACGCGGGCCGGAGGGTCGCTCGATCGTCGACTGGATCAACGCCGGCGAGATCGACATGGTCGTCAACAGCCCGAGCGGGCCCAGTGCGTCTGCGCGGGCCGACGGCTACGCGATCCGGGCGGCGACGACGGCCATGGACAAGCCGATCATCACCACGGTGCAGCAGCTCGCGGCCGCGGTCCAGGCGATCGAGGCCGTGATCACCGGCGACCTCGACGTCACGCCGTTGCAGCAGCACGCGGCCGCCCTCGACCTCTACGGCGTGCGGGCGCCGGCGTGAGCGGGGGGAGCGCAGCCACGACGAGCAGGCCGGCGAGCGGGGTCGTCCAGGTCGTCGGGTCGGTCGTCGCGAACATCCCGGTGGGGGCCTACCGGCACCTGACCATCGCGGCACCCGGCGTCGCCCGGCTCGCCGAGCCCGGGCAGTTCGTGGCGCTCGCCGTGGGCGGTGCGACGTCGGCGAACCTCCTGCGGCGCTGCTTCTCGATCCACCGGGTCAGCGCCAGCCGCGGCACCGTCGACGTCGTCGTCGCCGCGCACGGGCCGGGCACCACCTGGCTCGCGGGCCTGCGTGCCGACGACAGCGTGGACGTCGTGGCACCGCTGGGCCGACCCTTCCCGCTGCCCGCCGAGCCCGGGGCCTGCGTGCTCGTCGGCGGCGGCTACGGCTCTGCCCCCCTGTTCTGGCTCGCCGAGGAGTTGCACGCCCGGGGCTGCCACGTCGAGATGGTGCTCGGCGCGGCATCCGAGGAGCGGCTCTTCGGCGTCGCCGAGGCACGGCGCGTCGCCGACGGGGTCAGCGTGACCACCGACGACGGCTCGGCCGGCCGGCGCGGCTGGGTGTCCGACGTGCTCGGTGACGTCATCGAGCGCACGAACGCGGGGGTCGTCTACGGGTGCGGCCCGATGGCGATGCTGAAGTCGGTCACGGACGTCGCGGCCGCCCACGGTGCGGTGGCCCAGGTGGCCGTCGAGGAGTCGATGGCCTGTGGGGTCGGGGTCTGCATGACCTGCGTCCTGCCCGTCACCGGTGAGGACGGTGTGACGAAGATGGTGCGCTCGTGTGTCGACGGGCCGGTGTTCCGCGGGGACCGCGTGCGCTGGGACGCCTTCGGCGACGGCATCTGCCGGGTTCCCGCCGACACCCTCGGGGCGCCCGCGACGGGTGGTCACTGATGGTCGACCTGACCACCACGCTGGGGACGGTGGCGCTGCCGAACCCCGTCATGACGGCATCCGGCTGTGCGGCCAACGGCCAGGAGCTGCACCGGTTCTTCCCGGTCAGCGAGCTCGGCGCGTTCGTGACCAAGACGGTCATGGCCGAGCCGCGATCGGGGCGAGGCACCCCGCGGATGGCGGAGACGGCATCCGGCATGCTCAACTCGATCGGCCTGCAGGGACCGGGCATCGACGCGTTCGTCGAGCACGACCTCGCGTGGCTGGCGTCGGTGGGAGCTCGGGTGCTCGTCTCGATCGCCGGCAACACCGCCGAGGAGTTCGGCGACGTCGCCGAACGGCTCGCGAGCAGCCCGGCCTTCGAGGCGGTGGTCGGGGTCGAGGTCAACATCTCGTGCCCCAACGTCGCCAACCGCGGCCTGGTCTTCGCGTGCGACCCCGTGTCGTCCGACCGCGTGGTGCGCCTCGTGCGCGAGCGGTTGCCCTCGGACACGGCGATCTTCGCCAAGCTCACGCCGGACGTCACCGACATCGTCGTCATCGCCGACGCCGCACTGCGTGCCGGTGCCCACGGCCTCACGATGATCAACACGCTGCTCGGCATGGTCATCGACACCGATCTCCTCCGACCGCAGCTCGCCGGAGTCACGGGCGGGCTCTCCGGGCCGGCCGTGCGTCCGGTCGCCGTGCGCGCCCTGTGGCAGGTCACCGCGGCGATGCGCGACGGGCGGCTGCCGACCGCTCCGCTCATCGGCGTCGGCGGAGTACGAAGCGGCCGTGACGCGCTCGAGCTCGTGGCCGCCGGTGCCAGCGCCGTGCAGGTCGGCACCGCCACCTTCAACGACCCCTCGCGTCCGCGCCGCGTCGTCGACGAGCTCGAGGCCGAGATCGCGCGGCACGGCTTCACCCGCTTCGCCGACGTCGTCGGCATCGCCCACGACAGGATGGTTCGACTGTGAGTCCCGACGCCGTACCCGCAGGCGCCCGCGCACCGTTCGGGGTGCGGCTGCGCGCCGCCATGGACACCCACGGTCCGCTGTGTGTCGGCATCGACCCGCACTCGGCTCTCCTTCAGGCCTGGGGGCTGCCCGTCGACCTGTCGGGCCTGGAGCGGTTCGCGATGACCTGCGTCGAGGCGTTCTCCGGGAGGGTGGCGGTCGTCAAGCCGCAGTCGGCCTTCTTCGAGGTGTTCGGCTCGCGCGGGGTGGCGGTGCTCGAGCGGGTGCTCGCTGACCTGCGGGATGCCGGCACCCTGACGATCCTGGACGCCAAGCGCGGCGACATCGGCTCCACGATGGAGGCCTACGCGCAGGCGTTCCTGTCCGACGAGGGGCCCGGCCGCGCCGACGCCCTCACCGTGAGCCCCTTCCTCGGCTACGGCTCGCTGCGCCCGGCGCTCGACCTCGCCGCCACCACCGGGCGTGGGGTCTTCGTGCTCGCGCTGACCTCCAACCCCGAGGGCCCGCAGGTGCAGCACGCCGAGGCCGGTGGCCGCTCCGTCGCGGCATCCGTCGTGGCGGGGGCCGCCACCGACAACGGTGCGGCTGCGGCACGCGGCGAGCTCGGTCACGTGGGTCTCGTCGTCGGCGCCACGGTCGGGGATGCCGTGGCGCGCCTGGGTCTCGACCTCGCCGCGACTGCGGCACCGCTGCTCGCACCCGGCCTGGGCGCGCAGGGCGCCGGCCCTCGCGACCTGCGCTCGGTGTTCGGTGCCGCGGTCGCCAATGTGCTGCCGAACGTCTCCCGGTCGGTGCTCTCCGCCGGGCCCTCGGTGACGGCTCTCGTCGATGCCGCGGCGCGTGATGCCGACGCGGTCCGTGAGGCCGTGGGCTGAACCCCCGGCAACGATAGAGTCGATCACCTCCCGTCGGGCGCTGACCAAGCCAGCCCCGCATGTCGCCGAAGGACGCGCCCGTGGCACTTCCGCCGCTCACCCCCGAACAGCGTTCCGC
>DATIAB010000141.1:0-9719 GCA_035458265.1 Ornithinibacter sp.
GACCTCCCGGGTCGCACCGCCCACGAGGTGTCGGTCGCGCTGGGGCCGGTCTTCCCGGCATCCGCGGCTCGACTTGCCGCGGCCGCCGACACCTTCGACGCCGTGCTCTACGGTCGGCGCGCCGCGGCGCCCGGGGCCGCAAAGGAGGTCGCCGCCCTCGACACAGCGCTGGCCGCAACCCGACCAGTGCTCCCAGACCTGCCCTCGACGCCGGGAGCCCCGCGGTGACCGCACGCACCGACGTGCACGCGCCGACCACCGCGACCACCGTCCATGGCCGGGGCCGCCAGCCGCGGCGCGCCCTGTCCTACGCGGGGGTGGTCGCCCTCGGGCTGGCCCTGCTCGTCCTGCTCGCCCTCACCGCAGGGCGCCCGACCGAGCCGCTCGATCCCGAGAGCCCGGGGCGAAGTGGCGCGATGGCCCTGGTCCAGGTGCTGAGCCAGCAGGGTGTCACGGTCGAGATCGTGCGCTCGATCGGCGACCTCGAGGCGAGCCGGCCCACCCGCGACACCACGGTGGTCGTGGGCGACCCCACCTACCTCGGGCAGGGCGCCACCGAGCGACTCGCCGAGGCGACACGATCGGCCGGGCGGCTCGTGCTCGTGGGAGTCGACGGTGACCAGCTCGACGTGCTCGGTCTGCCGGTCACTGCCTTCCCCGGCGTCGAGGTCGATCTCGTCGCACGCTGCACGTCGAGCGTCGCCGTCGACAGCGATGTCGTGTGGGCGGTCGACACCCGCTACCTCGTCGATGACGGCGCCGAGGGCGCGAGCACCTGCTTCACGCTCCCGTCCCCGGACAGCGACTCGGGAGAGCCGGCCGCCGGCGGGGAGTACGGGTCCGCTCTCGTCGAGGTGGCCGCCACGCCGTCGACGCCGGCGACGTTCCTCGTCGGGTTCGGTCCCGGCTGGAGCAACCAGCTCGTCGCCGAGGACAGCCACGCCGGGACGGCGGTGCGCGCACTCGGGTCGACGCCCCGCCTCGTCTGGTACCACCCCGGACCGGGTGACCTCGATGACGTCACCGCCGGCGCGGGTCCGGGCATCTGGCCGCTGTGGACCACGCCCGTGCTCGTGCTCCTCGGGGTGGCGGTCCTCGCGCTGGCCCTGGCACGCGGCCGTCGCCTCGGCCGGCTCGTCCCCGAGCCCCTGCCCGTCGTGGTGCGCGCCATCGAGACCACCGAGGGCCGTGGCCGTCTCTACCGTCGAGCCGGCGACCCCGCCCGCGCGGCCACCGTGCTGCGGGCCGGGACGGCCGACCGGCTGGCGCGACGGCTCGCCGTGCCCCGTGGTGCCGGCGCGGCCGGGCTCGTGCCCGCCGTGTCCCGCGCCACCGGACACCCCGCCGTCGAGGTCGCTGGCATCCTGTTCGGGCCGCCCCCGCCGGACGACGCAGCCCTGATCCGTCTTGCCCAGCAGCTCACCGACCTCGAGGAGAGGGCCCACCACCCATGACCGAACCCACCGCTGCCGACCACGACGACACTGCCGAGCGTGCGCGCTCGGCCCTGCTCGCGGTCCGGGCCGAGGTCGCCAAGGCGGTCGTCGGGCAGGACGCCGCCGTCGCGGGGCTCCTCGTCGCGCTGCTCTGCCGCGGGCACATCCTGCTCGAGGGCGTACCGGGGGTGGCGAAGACGCTGCTCGTGCGTGCCCTGGCCGCCTCACTGGACATCGAGACCCGCCGCGTGCAGTTCACGCCCGACCTCATGCCCGGCGACCTCACGGGCTCGCTGGTCTTCGACGCGCGCGAGAGCGACTTCACCTTCCGGCCAGGCCCGGTCTTCACCAACCTCATGCTCGCCGACGAGATCAACCGCACTCCCCCGAAGACGCAGTCGGCGATGCTCGAGGCGATGGAGGAACGGCAGGTCAGCGTCGACGGGCACCCGCACCCCCTGCCGAGCCCCTTCATGGTCGCCGCGACCCAGAACCCCGTCGAGTACGAGGGCACCTACCCGCTCCCCGAGGCCCAGCTCGACCGCTTCCTGCTCAAGGTCGTGCTCCCCCTGCCCCAGCGGGCGGACGAGGTGCAGGTGCTGCGCCGTCACGCGAACGGGTTCGACCCGCGCGACCTCGCGGCGGCCGGCATCCGCCCCGTGGCGACCGTCGCCGACCTCGATGCTGGCGTCGCCGCGGTGCGGGGTGTGTCGATCTCCGACGAGGTCGCGGCCTACATCGTCGACATCGCGAGGGCGACCCGCGTCTCGCCGTCGCTGGCCCTCGGAGTCTCGCCGCGAGGTGCGACCGCCCTCATGGCCACGAGCCGCGCCTGGGCGTGGCTGGCCGGGCGCACCTTCGTCACCCCCGACGACGTCAAGGCCCTGGCGCACGCGACGCTGGCCCACCGGCTCTCGCTGCGCCCCGAGGCCGAGCTCGAGGGCGTCGGCGTGGGTGCGGTGCTGGACAGCGCGCTCGGGTCGGTGCCCGTCCCCCGCTGATGGCGATCACGTGGCGCACCGTCGTGCTCGTCCTCCTGGGGCTGGCACCGGTCGCGGTGTGGCCGAGCGGTGCGACAGTGCGGTGGTGGCTGCTCGCGGTCGTCCTGCTCGTCGCGCTCGACGTGCTGCTCGCGAGCCGCCCGAGCGCCCTCGGCATCGTGCGCGGCGGGCCCGCCCAGGTGCGGCTCGGCGAGAGCACCACGAGCAGCCTGTGGGTCACCAACACCTCGGACCGTGGAGTGCGCGGCCTGCTGCGGGACGCCTGGCCACCCTCCGCCGGAGCGCAGGATGCCGTGCACGACCTCGCCGTCCCACCGCACGAGCGGGTGCGGCTCACCACGCACTTCACCCCGACTCGCCGTGGTGACCGCCGAGCCGACCGCGTCACCGTGCGCATCCTCGGGCCGCTGCGGCTCGCCGCGCGCCAGCGGTCGTTCCCGGTGCCGGGATCGTTCAGGGCGCTGCACGCCTTCCCCTCCCGTCGTCACCTGCCGAGCCGGCTGGCGGTGCTCCGCCAGCTCGACGGGCGCGCGGCCGTACGCACCCGCGGGCAGGGCACCGAGTTCGACAGCCTGCGCGAGTACGTCGAGGGTGACGACGTGCGCTCCATCGACTGGCGGGCGACGGCCCGCCGCCAGCACCTCGTCGTGCGCACCTGGCAGCCCGAGCAGCACCGGCGCGTCGTCATCGTGCTCGACACCTCGCGCACCAGCGCCGGTCGCATCGGTGACGCCCCGCGGCTCGACGCCGCGATGGATGCCGCGCTGCTGCTCACGGCGCTGGCCGGTCACGCACGTGACCGGGTGCAGGTCCTCGCGGGCGACCGGGTCGTCCACGCCCGGATCAGCGGCACCGACCGGGCTCGGCTGCTCCACGACACCATCAGCACCCTCGCCCCGGTGGAGTCCCGCCTCGTCGAGGCCGACTGGAGGGCCCTGGCCACCGAGGTGGTGCGCCTGGGTACGCACCGGGCGCTCGTCGTGCTCATCACGTCGCTCGAGTCGTCGGCGATCGAGGAGGGGCTGCTGCCGGTGCTGCCGGCCCTCGCGGCACACCACCGGGTCGTCGTCGCCTCGGTCAGCGACCCGGCGCTCTCGGCGATGACCGGGGCGCGGACCTCGACCTCCGAGGTCTACGACGCCGCCGCCGCGGAACGTACGGTCGCACTGCGGCGGCGCACGGCATCCGCACTGGAACAGCTGGGGGTCGACGTCGTCGACGCAGCGCCCGACGACCTTCCCGTCCGCCTCGCCGACCACTACCTGATGCTCAAGCGGCAGGGCCTGCTCTGAGACCTCCGCAGGATGCCGGTCAGGCGGCGGTCAGGCGGCGGTCAGGCGGCGGTCACCGGGGCGACGTCACCGGCATCCCGGGCGAGCACGTCGCCGGTGACACCCTGCGCGGCAGCGGACCGTCCGACGACGAAGACGTAGGCCAGGAAGAGCGCCTCGGCCACGACACCGATGAGGATGCGCGCCCATGTCGGCAGGCCGGACGGCGTGACGAAGCCCTCGATCGCGCCGCTCACGAACAGGACGGCGACCAGGCCGAGGGAGATCGCGATGGCGGTTCGTCCCTCCGCGGCGAACGACTCCAGGCGTCCCCTCGGCCCGGGCTCCACCCACGACCAGAACAGCCGCAGGCCGATGCCGGCGGCGACGAAGACGGCGGTGAGCTCGAGCAGCCCGTGCGGGAGGATCAGCCCGAAGAACAGCGCCCCACGGTCGTTGCTGATCATGAGCGCCGCGGCGACGCCGACCGCCACGACGTTGGACCCGAGGACGTAGAGGACCGGGAGGCCGAGCACGCCGAGGGCGATGCACAGAGCCGCCACCCGGGCGTTGTTGAACCACACGAGCGTGCCGAACTCGGCGTGCGGGTACTCGGAGTAGTAGTTCTCGAAGTCGGTGCCGACGTAGGCCTCGATCTCGGCCGGCGTCAGCTGGCTGGTCCACACCTGCGGGTTGTCGATGGCCCACCAGGCCACGAGGGCCGCCAGGGCGACGCTCGCGAGCGTCGTCGTGATCCACCACCAGCGGGTGCGGTACAGCGCCGCGGGGAAGGTGTGGGTGAAGAACGCCAGCAGGTCCGACCACGTCGAGGTGCGCGCGCCGGCCGAGGCCACTCGCGCCCGGGCCAGCACCGAGGACAGGTAGCTGACGACCGAGGGGTCCGGGCTCGCCGAACGCACGACCGACAGGTGGGTCGACACCCGCTGGTACAGGTCCAGCAGCTCGTCGGCCTCCGCCCCCGTGAGCCGTCGCCGCCCGGAGAGCTCTTCCAGACGCGCCCACTGGGGTTGGTGCACCATCAGGTAGGCGTCGAGATCCACCCGGGCAGCCTAACCGCCGGGGCCTGCGGCGGCTCGCCGGGTTAGCATCGGCGGGTGAGCGACCCGGGGGGCTACCGCAGCTACGCGGGTGACGACATGGTCACCGGCGAGGGCGTGGCGGTCGAGGTGCCGGTCGCGAGCGTCGCCGCCCGGATGGCGTCGGGGGCCATCGACGTCCTCACCGCGTACCTGGTGTTCATCGGGGGGATCTTCGTCATCGGGTTCGTCGCCGGCGGCATCTCCGAGGCCGTGCTGGGAATCCTTGTCATCGGGTTGAGCGTCGTCGCGTTCATCGCGCTGCCCACCGCCGTCGAGACGCTGACGCGCGGCCGCAGCCTCGGACGGCTGGCCCTGGGGCTGCGAACCCTGCGCGACGACGGCGGCCCGACCACCTTCCGGCACGCCCTCGTGCGCGGTCTCGTCGGCTACGTCGAGATCTACCTCCTGTTCGGCATCCCGGCGATCCTCACGTCGATGGTGCACCCGCGCGCGAAGCGGCTCGGTGACATGGCGGCCGGCACCGTCGTCGTCTCCCAACGCGCTTCGCTGCGGCTGACACCGCCCCCGGCGATGCCGCCGGCTCTGCAGCACTGGGCGCAGTCGTCCGACGTCGCGGCCCTGCCGTCCGGGCTCACGGTGGCGGTGCGGCAGTTCCTGGCGCGCGCGCCCGGCCTGACCCCGTCGTCGCGGCACGCCCTCGGGGTCGACCTGTTGGCCTCGACACTGCCCTACGTCGCCCCGCCCCCGCCGCCGGGGTTCCATCCCGAGATGGTGCTGTCGGCCGTGGTGGCCGAGCGCCGGCGCCGCGACCTCGAGCGGCTCTGGCGCGAGGAGCAGCTGCGCCGGCGCGTCCTGCCGGCGGATCCCCTCACCCGCTGACCCCAACCCCAGCGACTTATTGGAGCGGGGTCAGGCGTGGGCACCCAGGGCGGCGTAGCCGGGCTTGACGACGTGCTCGATGATCGCGAGCCGCTCGTCGAAGGGCAGGAACGCCGACTTCATCGCGTTGATCGTCGCCCACCGCAGGTCGTCGATGGTCCAGCCCGCCTCGTCGACGAGCAGCATCATCTCGCGGCTCATCGACGTGCCACTCATCAGCCGGTTGTCGGTGTTGACCGTCACCCGGAAGCGCAGGTTCTTCAGCATCGTGATCGGGTGCGCCGCGATGGACTCCGCCGCCCCGGTCTGCAGGTTCGAGCTGGGTGCCATCTCGAGGGGGATGCGCATGTCACGCACGTAGGCGGCCAACCGCCCCAACACGGGGATGCCGTCCTCGCCGGTCACGATGTCGTCGACGATCCGCACACCGTGGCCGAGCCGGTCGGCCCCACACCACTGGATGGCCTCCCAGATGCTCGGCAGCCCGAACGCCTCCCCCGCGTGGATCGTGAAGTGCGCGTTCTCGCGGCGCAGGTACTCGAACGCGTCGAGGTGTCGCGTGGGAGGGAAGCCGGCCTCGGCGCCCGCGATGTCGAACCCGCCGACACCCTCGTCGCGATATCGCACGGCGAGCTCGGCGATCTCGCGGCTGCGCGCCGCGTGGCGCATCGCCGTGAGCAGCGTGCGCATCCGGATGGGCATGCCAGCCGCGGCCGCCTCCTGCTCACCCTCGCGGAACCCCTCGAGCACCGCCTCGACGACGTGCTCGAGCGAGAGACCACCCGCCAGGTGCTGCTCGGGCGCGAACCGCGACTCGGCGTAGACGACACCGTCGGCGGCGAGGTCGAGGGCACACTCACGGGCCACCCGGGTCAGCTGCTCACGGGTCTGCATCACGGCCACGGTGTGGGAGAAGGTCTCGAGGTACCGCACGAGGGAACCGGAGTCCGCGGAGTCCAGGAACCACTGACCCAGAGCCACGGCATCCGTCGCCGGCAGCTCGTCGTACCCGCTCTCCTGCGCCAGCTCCACGATGGTCTGCGGCCGCAGGCCCCCGTCGAGGTGGTCGTGCAGCAGCGCCTTGGGCGCGCGGGTGACGATCGAGGGGGCCGGGGCTGCCCCGGTGCCGGCCATCAGGCGATCCGGTCGATGACGATGGGCGTGCGGACGACGTGCGTCCCCTCGGGGGCGATCGTGATGCCGCCCTCGAGGGCCTGGTGGGCCCGCTCGAACCGCTCAGGGGTGTCGGTGTGCAGGGTGAGGAGCACGTCGCCCTCGCGCACCGCGTCACCCGGCTTGGCGTGGATCTCGATGCCGGCGCCCGCCTGCACCGGGTCCTCCTTGCGCGCCCGACCGGCGCCGAGACGCCAGGCCGCGATGCCGACGGCATACGCGTCGAGACCGGACAGGACGCCGGATGCCGTCGCGCGCACCTCCTGCGTCTCCCTGGCCGTCGGCAGGGGTGCGTCGGGGTCGCCGCCCTGGGCCGAGATCATCGCCCTCCAGGCGTCCATCGCCCGGCCGTCCGTGAGCGCGGCGGCGACGTCCTGGCCGCCTCGACCGGCAGCATCGAGCATCTCCTGCGCGAGTCGCACCGTCAGCTCGACGACGTCGGCGGGCCCACCACCGGCGAGCACCTCGACCGACTCGCGCACCTCGAGGGCGTTGCCGGCGGTGAGGCCGAGCGGCACCGACATGTCGGTGAGCAGCGCGACGGTGTTCACCCCGGCATCCGTGCCGAGGTCGACCATCGTGCGGGCGAGCTCGGTGGCGTCCTCGCGGGTCTTCATGAAGGCGCCGCTGCCGACCTTGACGTCGAGCACCAGGGCCCCGGTGCCCTCGGCGATCTTCTTGCTCATGATCGAGCTCGCGATGAGCGGGATCGCCTCGACGGTGCCCGTGACGTCGCGCAGCGCGTAGAGCTTCTTGTCGGCCGGCGCCAGGCCCGACCCGGCGGCGCAGATGACCGCACCGACGTCCTCGAGCTGACGCATCATCGCCTCGTTCGACAGGGCCGCCTGCCAGCCGGAGACCGACTCGAGCTTGTCGAGGGTGCCGCCCGTGTGACCCAGACCGCGGCCCGACAGCTGCGGCACCGCGACGCCGAAGACGGCCACCAGTGGGGCGAGCGGCAGGGTGATCTTGTCGCCGACGCCACCCGTGGAGTGCTTGTCGGCGGTGGGCCGTGACAGGGCGGAGAAGTCCATCCGCTCACCGCTGGCGATCATTGCGGCGGTCCACGTCGCGATCTCCCGGCGGGTCATCCCGTTGAGGAGCACGGCCATCGCGAGCGAGCTCATCTGCTCGTCGGCCACGACCCCGCGCGTGTAGGCGTCGATGACCCAGCGGATCTGGTCGTCGGACAGCTCGTGGCGGTCGCGCTTGGTGGTGATGACGTCGACGGCATCGAAGGATTCGGTCATCGGCCCATCATGTCAGGGCAGGGGTCGGTGTCGACACCGACTCGAAGGACACCTCGGACGGCACCGGGGATGCCGTCGCGCGGCACCTCACGGGTGGCTCAGGAGCGGTTGCTCAGGTGCTCGGGGCCGAAGGCCTGGGGCAGGATCTCCGACATCGGCAGCACGCCCTCAGGGGTCATGAGCAGCGTCTGCGGGGTGCCGTTCTCCCACAGCAGCTGGCGGCAGCGGCCGCACGGCATCAGGGCGTTGCCCGCCCCGTCGACGCAGTAGACAGCAGCGAGCAGGCCGCCACCGGTGGCGTGCAGCTGCGACACCATGCCGCACTCGGCGCACAGGGTGACGCCGTAGCCGGCGTTCTCGACGTTGCAGCCGGACACCATCCGGCCGTCCTCGACGAACCCCGCCACCCCGACCCGGTACTGGCTGTAGGGCGCGTAGGCGAGGCCGGTCATCCGCACGGCCTCGGCGTGGAGGGTGTCCCAGTCGACCTCTGTGGCAACAGGGTTGGCGTCGTCGGCCGTCATGCGGTCTCCAGGGAGTCGAGGGCTCGACGGGTGGCGTCGGTGTGCCAGACGACTGCGACGGACGCGAGCAGCCGGGCGCCGAGCCCGATGGCGTCCTCGTCGATGACGAGGTCGCCCTGGTGCAGGTCGAAGGTCGGGCCGCCGTGGGTGCGGGTGCCCAGGCGCGCCATCGCACCGGTGGTCTGCGAGAGGTACCAGGAGAAGTCCTCGCCGCCGAGGGACTGCGTCGTGGGCACGGGCGTCATGCCACCCGCGAGCGAGGCGAGCCGGAAGGACTCGATGCCGTCGCTGGTGTTGACGACCGGCGGCACCCCCTTGACCCGCTCGACCTTGGCCTGCACGCCGTAGGGCGAGACGACTCCGTGGACGATCTCCTCGAGCAGGGGCCCGATGGTCAGCCAGGCGTGCGCGTCGAGCATGCGCAGCGTTCCGGTGCACTCGCCGGTCGACGGGATGACGTTGGCGGCACGGCCGGCGTTCACGGTGCCCCAGACCAGTGCTGCGCCAGCGCGCGGGTCGAGCCGGCGCGACAGGGCTGCGGGCACGTCGGTGACGACCTTGGCCAGGGCGTAGGTGAGGTCCTCGGTGAGCTGCGGACGGGAGGTGTGCCCGCCGCGGCCGTGAAGGGAGACGGCCACCTGGTCGCACGCCGCGGTGATCGGCCCCTCGCGCAGGCCGACCTGGCCGACGTCGAGGCTGGGGTCGCAGTGCACGGCGAAGACCGCGTCGACCCCGTCGAGGGCGCCGGCGAGGATGGCGTCGTGCGCGCCCCCCGGGATCATCTCCTCGGCGGCCTGGAAGATGCCGCGCACGGCGATCCCCCGCTCCGTGAGGGCTGGCTGGGACGCATGGAGTGCGAGCAGGGCGCCGACGAGGGCGCTGACGTGGAGGTCGTGCCCGCAGGCGTGGCAGACGCCGGGAGCGCGAGAGGCGAAGTCCAGGCCCGTGCGCTCGCGCACGGGCAGGGCGTCCATGTCGGCACGGAGGGCGATGCGGTGGACGGCGTCCTCGGGGCCGACGTCGGCGAGGAGGCCGGTGCCGGGCAGCAGTCGCACCCGGACGCCGGCAGCGTCGAGGTGGCGGGCCACGGTCTCGGTCGTGCGCGTCTCCTCGCGCGACAGCTC
>DATIAB010000142.1:0-6308 GCA_035458265.1 Ornithinibacter sp.
GCGACGCAGGAGCGTCGACGCGACGTGCTGAGAGGTGGTTCCAGTCGAGCACTAGGACACCGGCTACAGGCATGGCGATAGGTCAGGAACGGCGTCGCTCCCTACGCAGGAGGGAGCGCAGAGTCTCGGCGTTCGCGTAGCCGACCCGTAGCGCGATCTCGGCGGAGGTAAGGTCCGTGGTTGCTGAGAGGTGCCGAGCTCGTTCGATGCGAAGCCGTTGGACGAAGCCGAGCGGAGTGAGGTTGAGCGCCGCACGGACTCGTCGTTCGAGGGTGCGCCGGCTGGTGCCGAGCGACTGCGCGACGAAGGCGACGTTGAACGGTTCGTCCAGGCGGGCGCGCACGAAGCGTTCGAACTCGACGACGATCGGGTCCTCGTGCCGGAGATGTTCGTAGGCGACGAAGGCCGCCTGCGACGGACGCTCGTCGATGATGAGGAGCTTGGCGACATGTTGGGCCAGGTCGGGGCTGATCGATCGCACGAGTGAGAGCGCGAGGTCGATGTGGGCGAACGCGGCGCCGGCGGTGACGAGGTTCCCGTCGACCACGACCATGGTGTCGAGATCGAGGGCGACGGTCGGATAGCGCTTCAGGAACTCCGGCCCCAGGAACCAGCTGGTCGTCGCCCGCCGATGATGCATCCGTCCGGTCTCGGCGACAGCGAACACGCCGGTGCACGCCGCGGCGATCCGGGTGGTCGCGTCGTCGAGGCGCCCGAGCGAGGCGATGACCGAACGAGCATCTCGGCTCTGGAGGGCGTCGTTGGTAGCGGCGGCCGTGAGGGTTCCAAGCGCAGGGACGACGACCACGTCGAACTCTGCGGACTCCGACAGCGGGTGGTCCACCGACAGGGTCATCGATGCCGTCGTGGTCACTCTCCGTTTCGGTCCGAGGATGGCGAGTTCGATCGGGTCGATCCGCGGGTCGACATCGCCGCGGGCTCCGTCGGCCACCCGCACGATGTCGATGACCGACGCGACAGCCGAACCGAAGCAGCCGTCGATCGCGATCAGACCGATACGCATGGCGCGAACAATAGCAATACTGCCGTATACGCCACTTCTCACATGCCCTTGCTCGTCATACGCTGAACTCGCTTCACCAAGAAACCTCGACACCTAGGAGAACCCCTCATGTCCGCACCCGCATCACTTCCGTATGCCTTCGTCGCCAAGATCGTCGCGGCCGATGGACAGCACGACGCGCTCGCCGATCTGCTCGCCGGCGCTGTCGCGCTCGCCAACGAAGAAGTAGGAACGATTGTCTGGTTCGCGGTCAGGACCCACGCCGACACCTTCTGGATCTTCGATGCATTCCCCGACGAGGCCGCTCGCGACGCCCACGCCAACGGCGCCATCGTCGCAGCCCTGATGGCCAACCAGCACCTCCTCGGCGCAGCACCCGAGATCCTGGCGGCCGACGTCCTCGCGTCCAAGCTCCCGTAGTCCGCCAACGCACGAGACGATCGCGCTCCGCCGAGCCGTCGCCGGGTCGCGACGCAACGCCACGCTGCGTTGCCCGAGCGGTGCGAGGCCTATCGGCACACGGACAGGATGCCGGCCGCGAGCGCTCAGCCGGCGAGGGGTCCGTCGCAGAGGAGAGCGACGTCGGTGTCGGGCAGAGCCGTGAGGCCAGCGCATCGCGCGACCACCAGAACCGAACCGCCCCTGCCCTGCGTTTCCGCAGGTCAGGGGCTGTTCGCCGGAGCCGCCTGTCGGAATCGAACCGACGACCTAATCACGTCGGCTTTGCGTCTATCGCTTGATGCGCCCACTGGGCGAACGAGCCGCTGACCTGCGCAAACGCCGAGCGTGGGGGACGCCGCCATCCGGTGGTGACCGACGACGACCGACCAGTACCGACCGTTTCACCGGAGCTTGCGGCGGCGTCGAAGCCGAGCAAGCTCCATTCCTTTAGCTCACCGCGCCCTCCTCCTCGCCGGTCCCGTCGTCGTCGAAGACGTTTCAGGGGTCTTCTCAGATGACGGTGTAGGTCGGCCGGGCGCGTCGGTCCGCAGATAGACGTCGAGGTCTCCCGACGACGGAGGTTCCTACGCCATCCATCCGAAAGACCTCGACGTGTCCGACGCTACCCCGCCGGCCGGCTTCGGCCGCCCTGACCTGACCGCCTTCGCTCGACTCGACGGCCTCGGTCTGAGCGTGACCGGACAACGACTTGAACCGGATCGTGCGGTCCTCGCGTGCCGCGTGGTGGAACCAGATCAGTGGTGCCGACGGTGCGGCAGCGAAGGCGCTGCTCGTGACACCGTGATCCGGCGGTTGGCCCACGAGCCGCTGGGCTGGCGACCGACCGTGCTGGAAGTTGTAGTGCGCCGCTACCGCTGTGCCGACTGCGGACACGTGTGGCGCCAAGACACCAGCGCCGCGGCGGAGCCACGCGCGAAGCTCTCGCGCACCGGGCTGCGGTGGGCGCTGGAAGGGATCGTGGTCGCACACCTCACCGTCGCCCGTGTCGCCGAGGGACTCGGGGTCGCGTGGGACACCGCCAACAACGCGGTCCTGGCTGAAGGCAAGCGGCTGCTGATCAACGACCCCACGCGGTTTGAGGGCGTGAAGGTCATTGGCGTCGATGAGCACGTCTGGCGCCACACCAGGCGTGGCGACAAGTACGTCACCGTGATCATCGACCTCACCCCGGTCCGCGATGGCGCCGGCCCAGCAAGGCTGCTGGACATGGTCGAGGGCCGGTCGAAGGCGGCGTTCAAGACCTGGCTCGCCGACCGCGACGACGCCTTCCGTGACGCGGTCGAGGTGGTCGCGATGGACGGCTTCACCGGGTTCAAGACCGCCGCTGCAGAGGAGATCCCGGACGCGGTCACGGTGATGGATCCCTTCCACGTCGTGCGCCTGGCCGGTGACGCCCTCGACAGGTGCCGGCGCCGGGTCCAACTCGCGATCCACGGGCACCGTGGGTTCAGGGACGACCCGCTCTACAAGTCGCGGCGCACGCTGCACACCGGCGCGGACCTGCTCACCGACAAGCAGAGCGACAGGCTACGCGCGCTGTTCGTTGATGACGCTCACGTCGAGGTCGAGGCGACCTGGGGTGTCTACCAGCGCATGATCGCCGCCTATCGCCACGAGGACCGGCAACGTGGCCGCGAGCTCATGGAGAAGCTGATCACCGACCTCAGCGCCGGCGTCCCCAAGGTGCTCACCGAGCTCACCACCCTGGGCCGGACCCTGAAGAAGCGAGCCGCTGACGTGCTCGCCTACTTCGAACGACCCGGCACCAGCAACGGGCCGACCGAGGCGCTCAACGGACGGCTCGAACACCTGCGCGGCTCCGCACTCGGGTTCCGCAACCTGACCAACTACATCGCCCGAAGCCTGCTCGAGACCGGCGGCTTCAGACCCCAACTCCTACACCCCCGATTGGGATGAGCCTTTTAGCCTTTCGTGGGTCGCCATTTCGGGAGTCGCCGACGGCGCATTCTGGACGTGGGTTTTCGACCACCTGACGCTGGTCATAAGTCTCACAGCCGGGAGCGCAGTCGTCGCTATCGGGTTAGCGCTGACCGCCCTGAATGCGACTGATACATCGGCCACATCGCGGGCTCAAGCCAAGTTCGCCCTGACGTGCATCAGTGTGGCTGTGGTCATCTCGCTTGGCGCCTTCGGCATCACTCGAGGCCAGGGAAGGTAACCGGTCACCATGCCAGAGTGTTACCAGTCGCCGCAACCTGCCATCGGCGTGCCCTCCGTGCCAGTGCGGATCACCAATGGCAGGCTAGTAGGTCCTTTGGCCCATGAGCACCGACGTCCAAATGCGCGCTGGGCGGCTGCCCCACAGTGGGCGAAGAGGGGCGCTCCCCGTGGCGCTGTGACGCGCCGAATGCGGCCCCATCCCATCCGCAGTGGGCGTTCGCTCCACTACTCGTCAGCTCCGCGTCAGGGAGCAGCCTCGAGGCTCATCGGACCGTAGGCCTTCTCGCCGTCGCGCCACAGCGTGACCGCCGCGACACCGGCATCCGTGAGGTCCTGCCAGACCTCACCGAACCAGGACTCGGCGTCCGACTGGGTCGGGAAGGCCGTCTCGCCGAGGCCAGCGGCATCCATCGCCGAGCCGGCGGCATCCTCGTAGGACCACGTCCACCGCTCACTCATGACGAGCGCACCCCGACCTCGACGAACGGCGGCTTCGACACCGTCGCAGCCACCTCCCGGCCGCGCACGTCGATGACGACGTCGTCGCCGAGCGTCACCGACCGGTCGAGCAGCGCGAGGGCGATGCCCTGACGACGGGTGGGCGAGAACGTCCCGGAGGTCACCTCGCCGACGACGGCACCGCTGCTGTCCCTGACCTCGCAGTGTGACCGCGGGATGCCGCGCCCGGTCACCACGAGACCACGCATGAGGCGAGACTCCTTGGCGGCGCGCTGCGCCGTGAGCGCCTCGCGACCCCAGAACTCGGGCTTGTCCCAGCCGACCGCCCAGGCGGCACCGGCCATGACGGGCGTGATGTCGAGCGAGAGGTCGTTGCCGTGCAGCGGGTAACCCATCTCGGTGCGCAGGGTGTCGCGCGCGCCGAGGCCGCACGGCATCCCGTCCTGTGCTGCCACCGCGGCGGCGAGCGCGTCCCAGACGGAGGCGGCGACATCCCACGCGGGCACGATCTCGTAGCCGCGCTCCCCCGTGTACCCGGTGCGACAGACGATGACCGGAAGTCCCTCCCAGTCGGTCTCGACGAAGCTCATGTAGTCGTGGTCGACGGGCAGGCCCAGCCCGCTCAGCACCTCGTCGGACCGCGGACCCTGCACGGCGATGACGCCGTAGCTGTCGTGGAGGTTCTCGACCGTGATGCCCTCGGGCGCGGCCGCAGCGAGCAGGTCGACCACCGCGGCCGTGTTCGCGGCGTTGGGGATGAGGAAGACGTCGTCGTCGGATCGCAGGTACTGGATGAGGTCGTCGACGACCCCGCCCGTCTCGGTGCAGCACATCGTGTACTGCGCCTGGCCCGGTGCGATCCGACCCAGGTCGTTGGTGAGGCACGAGTTGACGAAGTCGGCTGCACCGGGCCCGGACACGCGGGCCTTGCCGAGGTGCGACACGTCGAAGATGCCGACGCGTTCGCGCACCGCCGCATGCTCGGCCACCACCCCACCGCCCGGGTACTCGATGGGCATCGACCAGCCGCCGAAATCGGCCATCTTGGCGCCGAGGGCGACGTGCCGGTCATGGAGCGGGGAGTGCAGCAGCTCGGTCATGATCGGCACGTTACCGCGTGCGCACCCGTGGCAGACCCGGTCGCTAGGGTGCCGACATGACTTCCGTGTCGCTCACCACCCGCACCCCCGCCGAGCTCGCCGTCGACTGCCTCGTCATCGGCTCGGTCCGCACGCCCGACGGCGCCGACCTCGCAACGGGTCACGGCCTGCCGCGCAAGGCCGTCGTGCACCTGCAGGCCGTGCTCTCCGACCTCGAGGCCACCGGCAAGGCCGACGAGGTCGTCCGCGTCGTCGCCGTGCCGGGCGTGAAGGCGACGTCCGTCGTCGTCACCGGCCTCGGCGAGGGCACGTCCCGACGAGCCACCTACCCGCACCCCGCGCTGCGGTCCGCGGCCGGGGCAGCCCTGCGCTCCGTGCGCGGCAAGCGCGCCATCGCCGTCGCCCTGCCCACCCCGGACGTCGAGAGCCTGTCCGCCGTCGCCGACGGGGCGTATGCCGGGTGCTACCTGTACGACAAGGCGGCACCGCTCACCGTGGTGACGCCAGCCCGCCGCGCGGTCGCCGTGCGAGGGGTGAAGACGGGCACGACGGCCGCCGCGACGGCATCCGGCCCGCGGGTGCTGGTGGTCTCGGGCGCTGGGCAGGGGCGAGCCGCCAAGGATGCCGTGGCGCGCGCGGGCATCCTCGGTGCGGCTCGCGACTGGGCGCGAGACCTGGTCAACACCCCACCGAACTACCTCTACCCGCAGTCCTTCGCCGACGCGGTCAAGAAGCGCGTCGCCGCGTCGAGCGCCCGGGTCACGGTCTCGGTGCTCGACGACAAAGCGCTCGTCAAGGGTGGTTTCGGCGGAATCGTCGGTGTCGGCCAGGGGTCGGCCCACCTGCCGCGCATCGTCACGATGTCGTACGCCCCGGCCTCCCCGAAGGCCTCGGTGGCGCTCGTGGGGAAGGGCATCACCTTCGACTCGGGCGGGCTGAACATCAAGCCGTCGTCGGGCATGGTGACGATGAAGTGCGACATGGCCGGAGCGGCTGCGGTCGCGGCGGCCGTGCTCGCGGCAGCCGAGCTCGCGCTCCCCGTGGCCGTCACCGGGTACCTGTGCCTGGCCGAGAACATGCCG
>DATIAB010000143.1:0-4611 GCA_035458265.1 Ornithinibacter sp.
GGATGCACGACGCCTGTGGGCACACCCTCGCCACCCCGGTCGGGCCGGCGGCCGGCCCCCACACCCAGCTCGCGCAGAACATCGTCACGGCCTGGCTCGCCGGCGCGCGGGTGGTCGAGCTCAAGACGGTGCAGGTGGTCGACGGGGACGCCATCAGGGCGGCCGTACCCAAGCCGTGCATCAACGCCGAGGACGAGGGCTTCAACTGCGAGTGGTCCACCGAGCTCACCGTGGCCCAGGCGTTCACCGAGTACGTGCATGCGCACCTGGCCATCGCGGTTCTGGGGGCCGAGCTCGGCCTCGACGACGACGTGGCGTTCAACGCCTCGGTGGGCTACGACCTCGCGGGCTTGCGCCACCCGGTGATGGACGACTTCATCGACGGCCTGCAGGACGCGTCCGGGACCCCGGTGTTCCGCGACGCGATGGCGTGGCTCGGGGCTCACCTCGGCCGCTTCACCCAGTTCGACCGCGCTCACCTGGAGGGCATCTCCCCGCAGGTGTGCGACTCGTTCACCATCTCGACGATGCACGGCTGTCCGGCGGGCGAGATCGAGCGGATGACGGACCACCTGCTCGGCAAGGGCCTGCACACGCAGGTCAAGTGCAACCCGACGATGCTCGGGTACCCCGTGGCGCGTGGTCTGCTCGACGACCTCGGCTACTCGCACCTCGGGTTCGACGACCACCACTTCGTCGACGACCTCCAGCTCACGGATGCCGTCGCCATGTTCGCCCGGCTGGACCGGCGAGCGCGAGCCGCCGGTCTGGTCTTCGGCGTCAAGCTGAGCAACACCCTGCCCACCGACGTGACCCGCGGTGAGCTGCCCGCCCCCGAGATGTACCTCTCGGGCCGGGCGCTCCTGCCGCTCACCCTCACCCTCGCGGCCACCCTGTCCCGGGCCTTCGACGGGCGGCTGCCCGTTTCGTACGCCGGTGGCGCGGACGCGACGAACGTCGCCGACCTCGTGCGCACCGGCATCCAGCCCGTCACCGTCTGCACGACGCTGCTCAAGCCCGGCGGCTACGCACGCCTGCGCCAGCTGGCCGAGCTCTCGACCGAGGTCATGACCGACCACGACCGGGTCGACGTGGATGCCGTGGACGCGCTCGTCTCGCGGGTCACCACGGATGCCCGCACCCACAAGCGCCACCGCGAGAAGGTGGGCTCGCGCAAGACCCCTGCGCCGCTGCCGCTCACCGACTGCTTCACCGCACCGTGCGAGCACGGCGGCTGCCCGATCGAGCAGCAGGTGCCGACCTACCTGGCGCTGGCTGCGACGGGCCGTCACGCGGACGCCTTCCGGGTCGTCGTGCGCGACAACACGGCGCCGACGATCACCGGGGTGCTCTGCTCCGAGCCGTGCCGGCAGCACTGCACCCGGGTCGACTACGACAAGGGCATCGACATCCGCGGGGTGAAGCTGGCGGCAGCCGACGCGGCGCAGGACGCCTTCATCACCGGCACCACGCCCGCGCCGCTGTCGAACGGGTCCCGCGTCGCGGTGGTCGGGTCTGGCCCCGCCGGCATCGCCGCGGCGATGTTCCTACGTCGCAACGGCATCGCGGTCGACGTCTTCGAGAAGCTGGACGGCCCCTACGGCATCGTGCGTCGGATCATCCCCACCTTCCGGATCACCCGGGAACAGGTGGACCGCGACTACCGGCTCGCCGTCGCCACCGGGGTGAGGTTCCACTTCGGCTGCGACCCCGACTACGACCTCGCCGACCTGCGCGCCCGGTTCGAGCACGTGGTGCTGGCCACCGGGGCATGGGGCCGCAGTGCCACCCCGGTCGGACGCGGCGGCGCGCTCGTCCGCGACGCGCTCGACTTCCTGTGGGAGGCGCAGTCCGAGGGAGGTGCCCGCACCGGCGCACGCGTCGCAGTCGTCGGCGCCGGTGACGTCGCCATGGACTGCGCCCGCACCGCCCTGCGCACCGCGGGGGTCGAGCACGTCACCCTGGTCTACCGGCGTACCGAGCCGTTCATGCCGGCCGCCCAGGAGGACGTCGACGCCGTGCGGGCCGAGGGCATCGAGGTGCTCGAGCTGCTCGCGCCGGTGGCCTACGACGGTGCGGTGCTGCGCTGCGAGCACACCGAGCTCGGCGCCTGGGCCGGCGACGGGAGACGCTCGGCCCGTGGCACCGGCACCTTCGTCGACCTGCCCTTCGACACCGTGATCGGCGCGACAGGGGCCACGGTCGATGCCGGCCGGTACCGGACGAACAGCATGGCCCTCGACGAGCACGGCCTGCCACGGCTCGGGCCGGACTTCCGCGCGGAGGTGGCCGGTGGCGTCACCGAGGTGTACGTCGTCGGTGACGGTCGGGTGGGCCCCGACACCGTGGTGCGTGCCCTCGCGGACGCCAAGGCGGTGGCCCGAGCGATCCTGCGCGCGCACGGCATCCAGCCGGACTTCGACCGGGCTGCCGCAGCGGTGTTCACCGCGCGCGACCTGCTCGTCGGGCGTCGCGGGGTGCTCGCAGACCCGGTCGCCGGCCCGCGAGAGGCGGCGCGCTGCCTGCGCTGTGACCAGGTCTGCGAGATCTGCACCGAGGTCTGCCCGAACCGGGCCAACATCACGGTCATGGTGCCGGGCTTCGCCGACGAGCGACAGGTCGTGCACGTCGACCGCCTGTGCAACGAGTGCGGCAACTGCGGCACGTTCTGCCCGCTGGCCGGCCTGCCCTACCGCGACAAGGTGACGGTCTTCTGGTCACGTCAGGACTTCGAGGCGTCCCCCAACGTGGGCTTCCTGCGGCACGGCGAGGGCTACCTCGCGCGGCTGCCCTCGGGCGAGGTCGTCACCCATCGTCGCGGCGACGACGTCCTGCCCGACCGGCTCGAGCGCCTCCTCGCCACGATCGAGGCCGAGCACCCCTGGCTGCTCGACACCGCTCCCGCCGAGGTGGAGAGGGCGACGCGATGATCGTCACCGGAACACACGTGATCACCGGCGACCCCGGTCGACCGGTCGTCGGGAACGGTGCGGTGCTCGTGCACGAGGGACTGGTGGCGGCGGTCGGCCCGGCGAGCGACCTGCGCGGCGCGCACCCGGTCGAGACGGTGGTCGACACCGGGCGGGTCGTGATGCCCGGGTTGGTGAACGCGCACACCCACGCGTACAGCGCCTACGCGCGGGGCATGGCGGTGCACGCCCCGACCCGCGACTTCGACGAGATCCTCGGCAACCTGTGGTGGGCCCTGGACCGGCTCCTGGAACCGGAGGACGTACGGCTCAACGCGACCACGACGTTCACGGAGTCGGTGCGCTGCGGTGTCACCACCGTTTTCGACCACCACTCCAGCCCGAACGCGATCCCCGGGTCCCTCACCACCATCGCGGATGCCGCGGGGCGGGTGGGTCTGCGGGCGTGCCTGGCCTACGAGACCTCGGACCGCGACGGCCCCCGGGCGTTCGCCGAGGCGGTCGCGGAGAACGTCGACTTCATGCGCGCGGTGAACGTCGACGGCCAGTGCCGGGTGCGCGGGCTGTTCGGGATGCACGCCTCGTTCACCCTCTCGCAGACCAGCCTCGACACCATCGGCGCCGAGGCGGCGTCGGTGCCCGGCGGCTACCACGTGCACGTGGCCGAAGGCCCGCAGGACCAGCCCCGTACCGTCGCTTCCAGTGGGCACCGGGTCGTCGACCGCCTCGCCGCCCGCGGGATGGTCGGCCCGGACAGCCTCGCGGCGCACTGCGTGCACGTCACGCCGGCCGAGATCGAGGTGCTGGCCGAGCGTGGCGCCCTCGTCGTGCACAACCCGCACTCCAACCTGTCCAACGCAGTGGGGTTCGCACCGGTGGTCGAGATGCTGGGACGGGGGATCCGGGTGGGACTCGGCACCGACGCCTACACGGCAGACGTGCTCGCCTCGATGCAGGTCGCGAAGATCGCGGCCAGCGGCCACCGGCTCGACCCCACCGTCGGCTTCGGGGAGGCGGTGGCCATGTGCTTCGAGCACAACCCGGCGATCGCGAGCACCGTGTTCGGCTGTGACATCGGCGTGCTGCGGCCCGGAGCGGTCGCCGACCTGGTCACCCTCGACTACCGCCCGCCGACGGCGCTGGACACCCGCTCGGTCTGGGAGCACGTCGTGTTCGGGATGTGCGGTGCCCAGGTCACCGACGTGATGGTCGGCGGCGAGTGGGTGCTTCGCGAGCGGGAGTTCACGCGGCTCGACGAGGCCGAGGTGCTGGCCCACTCGGCGGAGCGGGCCGAGCGGGTCTGGAAGGAGCTGTGAGGTGACCCTGTTGCGCGGCGGTCGCGTCGTCACCCCGGACGGGGTGCTCGACGGCGGGTCGGTGCGCATCGCGGGCGAGGTCGTCACAGCGGTGGGACTGCTCGAGCCCCGGCCCGGCGAGGACGTGCTCGACTGCTCGGGCTGCGTCGTGCTGCCCGGCGGGGTGGAGTCGCACAGCCACCTCGACCTCGAGGCCGGCGACCTCGTCACCGCGGACGACTTCCCCACCGGCACGCGCGCCGCCCTCGCCGGCGGCACCACGACGGTGGTCGACTTCGCCACCGCCTTCCACGGCCAGTCGCTCGCCACGGGCCTCGACCGCTGGCACGAGAAGGCGCAGGGCCGTGCCGTCACCGACTACGCCT
>DATIAB010000144.1:0-19490 GCA_035458265.1 Ornithinibacter sp.
GGCGCGCACGGCGGTAAACGCGGCGGGGTTGATCAACTGCTGGACCCCAGCGGCGGTCGCGTGATCGGTCTTGACCGGTGCCCAGTGCGAGTACAGCACGGCCATTGACGCGGTCCCTTCGTCCGTGGTGCCTAGAGTGCCGACGGTGCGGTGGTCGTCGATGGGGGCGGGCTATCTCCGTCACACCAGTGTGGATGCATGGACGTGCCTTCGCGCGAACTCGTCGATAACGACGCGAGTCGCGCCTACCTGGCCGTCATGCTCGCAGTGAGCCGCCCGCGGGATCTTAGGTCGCCCCCTTCGACTTCTCGCCGGGGAGGCAGGATTTGATCGTCAGTCGCCGACGGCGCCGTTTGCATCGGCCATGCGGCTGAGGACGTCAGCCAGTCTCCGGTCGTGTGCCTTGGATGTGTGCAGATAGATGGCACTCACCTTGGGGTCCGCATGGCCCATCCGGGCCTGCAGGGTTGCTTGGCTCGCGCCGGCGTCGGCCGCAAGGGTGTTCGCGGTATGGCGCAGGTCGTGCCAGACCATGTCCTCGCGGCCGATGGACTCGACAGCCCTCCTGAAGGCGGACAGCACGGTGTGCCGGGAGAGCGGTTGTCCGTCGCGTCGCGTCCAGACGAAGTCCTTCGGTTCCCGGCCGACCCTTGTCGCGAGGTGCTCTGCCATAGCGGTCGTGACATGCGCGGGCATGTGGACGAGGCGGACCCCGCGCGCGGACTTGGGGGGACCGATGACAAGCCGGGCTGGTGTGCCCAGGTACTGAGCGGTCTGCGCGACCCGGATCACCCCCTGGTCGAGGTCGACGTCGCCGCGCCGCAGGCCTGCGGCTTCTCCGATGCGTAGCCCGCACCAGCCGGACATGAGGGTGAGCGCACGCCATTGGCGGGGCATCGCGGCCGCGAGGTCCGCGAGCTCAGTGGGGGAGAGCGCGATCGACTCTCGCCGTTTGTGCGAGTGCCCCGCCCCCTTGAGCCGGCAAGGGTTTCGCAGGATCAATTCGTCATCCTCGGCAGTCTGCAGGATTGCCTTGAGAACCCCGTATGCCTTCGCGCCTGCGGCGTCGCGCCCTTGGGCCGAGAAGCGACCGCGCCACTGGCGGATAGCGGCGGTGCTGATCTCGTCGAGTGGGAGGTGACCGAACTCGGGGAGGATGTGCACGTCGAGCGAGTTCCGGTAGCCAGCATTCGTAGATGGTCGAAGCGCGGCACCCGAGGAGGTGACCCGGCCGACCAACCACGCCTCGGCGTACGCCGAGAACGTCAGTTCGCGCCGATGAGCTTCGGCGGCCGCAGCCTTGGCGGCTCGATCGTTCGGCGAGGTCCACTGCTGCTGCGAGATCAGCCGGCGTTCTTCAGCCAGCCAGGCTTGGGCGTCGCCCTTGGTCTGAAAGGTGATCGGGCCGGAGTGGTAGATCATGTCCGGCCCGTAGTACCGAGCCTGCCAGCGCCCGGACGCCAACTTCCGGACGCTGCCGAACCCGCTGCGACCTCTGCGGCCAGCCATGGCGGACCTCCTCGGATGGTCGGGCGCGGCCTTGGGGTCGTGCCATATACGTGCCATAACGTGCCTTAAGCGTGCCATAAAACTGGCAATCTGTGTCCACCTGTGGCTATCGTCGCGGCGGCCCCAAACACGAAAACCCGCTGTTCAGAGCGGGTTTCGTGCGTGCCCCCGGCAGGATTCGAACCTGCGACACCTTCTTTAGGAGAGAAGTGCTCTTCCCCTGAGCTACGAGGGCGACCGCGGGCGAGCCCGCGAGCCATCACAGGTTACCGGCCACGACCGCACCGCCATAAACGTCCGGAAGGTCGTGGCCCCAGCCTCCGACCCCAACCCGGCCCCCAACCCCACCCCCCACCCCAACCCCCCACTGTCGGACGCAAGCATGGGCCCGCGGACCGGCATACTTCCCGAGTGACGACGCAGCCCACCCACGACGAGGTCCAGCGACGGGTGGTCCGCACCCTCGCCGGCACCCAGGTGCTCGGGGGCGTCGGCCTGTCCGCGGGCGTCGCCGTCGGCGCACTCCTGGCCGAGGACGTCTCCGGCTCAGCACAGTTCGCCGGCCTCGGGGGCACCTTCCAGGTGCTCGGCGCCGCCCTCATCGCGATTCCCATGTCACGCGTCATGGCCGCCCACGGTCGCCGCCCCGGCCTCGTCCTCGGCTACGCGCTTGCTGCCGTGGGCGCCATCGGCCTGATCGCGGCGGGAGTCGTCCGCAACTTCCCGCTCCTGCTCGTCGCGAGCGTCCTGTTCGGGGGCGCCACGGCATCCAACAGCCAGAGCCGGTATGCCGGTGCCGACCTCGCCTTGCCCCAGCACCGGGCGCGAGACCTCAGCATCGTCGTGTGGGCGACCACCGTCGGCAGTGTCATCGGCCCCAACCTCGTCGGCCCGAGCACCCCCGTGGCAGAGGCGCTGGGGCTGCCGGTGCTCACGGGCCCGTTCCTGTTCTCCCTCCTCGGTCTCGTGCTCGCCACCACCGTCATCGTGTGGCGCCTGCGCCCCGACCCGCTCATCGAGGCCCGACGCCGCCGGGTCGCCGACGGCGACGACTCCGGCCCCGCCCACGGCTCGGTGACGCGCGGCCTGAGGGTCGCGGCCGGCATCCCCGCTGCGCGCCTCGGCATCCTCACCCTGGCCCTCGGGCACGTCGTCATGGTCAGCGTCATGGTCATGACCCCGCTGCACATGAACCACGGCGGCGCCGACCTCGAGGTCATCGGGTTCGTCATCAGCATCCACATCCTCGGCATGTTCGCGTTCTCGCCGCTCACCGGCCTGGCCGTCGACCGCTTCGGCGGACGCGCGGTGGCCGTGGTCGGCTCGGCCATCCTGTCGACCGCCGCCTTGCTCGCCTCCGTCTCACCCGAGGGGGAGTCCTTCACCCTCCTCCTCGGGCTCTTCCTGCTCGGTCTCGGCTGGTCGTGCACGCTCGTCGCCGGCTCGACGCTGCTCACCGCCGCCGTGCCCGCCGACGAGCGACCCGGGGCGCAGGGTGCGTCCGACCTGCTCATGGGACTCATGGCCGCAGGTGGTGGCGCCCTCGCGGGTGTCGTCGTGCACCAGGTGAGCTTCGAGGCCCTGGCCCTGGCCTCCCTCGCGGTCGCGGTGTCGATCGGGCTTGCGGCAGCCCTGTCCAGCACCCGCCCGGCGTCCGCAGCCACCAACCCCTGAGGTGTGGGGGGCCAAGGGCGCGTTCGACCGCGCCCCTGGCCCCCCACCCAACGCACCACCGGGCCCCCTGTGTCACCGCACCCCGGCCAGACACCCAGTTGTTAGCCTGCACGGGTGACCGACCAGCCCCCGACGAGCGACGTGGCGAGCCCCGTCGAGGGCGCCACCCCCGCCGAGCCATCCCCCGGCCAGACCGAGGAAGAGGCCGACCCTCGCAGCGCCCGGGTCAAGGCCGCCCGGGCTGCCTGGACCCGCCACCTCGTCGACCTCGGCGGACGCAACACGCTCCTCTGGTACCGCGACCTGCCCACCGGAACCCTCGACCTCACGACCGCCCACCCCGGTGGCGTCGCGATGCTGCTCGCGGGCAAGCCGACCAGGCTCTCCGACCTCGTGCGCGAACCCGCTGCACTGGACGAGGCCCGTCGTCGCACCCGCGCCATCGCCGCCAAGACCCGCGAGCTCGCCCAGGAGCGCGGCATCCTCACGGGGTTCCTCGCGATCGGCATGGCCTCGTGGGCCGTCCGCCTCCCTGACGGGCGCACCGCCCCCCGGGAACCAGCGGCCCCCGTGCTCCTGCGCGCCTGCACCCTGCGGGCCACCGGCGCCGCCCAGGGCGACTACACCCTCGACCTCGACGGCGACCTCGAGCTCAACCCGGTGCTCGTGCACTACCTCGCCTCCGAGCAGGGCATCACCCTGGACCCCGACGCCATCGAGGCACTCGCAACCCCCGGCCAGACCTTCGACCCCTACCCGATCTACGCGGCCCTCGCGCAGGCCTGCGCCTCGGTGCCCGACTTCGCCGTGACTCCACGCCTCGTCGTGGGCACCTTCTCCTACGCCAAGCTGCCCATGGTCGCCGACCTCGCGGCGCAGGCCGACACCCTGGCCGACCACGATGTCGTCGCCGCCCTCGCCGGGGACCCGGAGGCGCTGCGATCGGTGCGCTCCGAGCTCGACACCCACCGCCTCGACCTCGACTCCACCGGCCGCGACGTCCTGGTGCTCGACGCCGACAGCAGCCAGCAGGAGGCCATCGAGGCCGTGCGCACCGGGTCGCACCTCGTCATCCACGGGCCGCCCGGCACCGGCAAGTCGCAGACCATCTCCAACCTCATCGCGACCCTGGCGGCCGACGGCAGGCGAGTGCTCTTCGTGGCCGAGAAGCGCGCTGCCATCGACGCCGTCGTCGGTCGCCTCGACCGGGTCGGGCTCGGTGCGCTCGTCCTCGACCTCCACGCGGGTGCGCAGGGACGGCGTCGTCTGGCGCGAGACCTGGTGGGCGCTCTCGACGAGAGCTCCGCGCCGAGCCGCGCCACCACACCCACGACAACACACGCCACGCCGGATGCCGTGGCCTCCCGGGTCTTCGACCCCACCACCACTCGCCGCACCGCCGCCGCGGCCCTGACCGAACACGTGCGCGTGCTGCACGACCCCCGGGAGCCGTGGGGGGTCTCGCTCCACGAGGTGCAGGAGGCGGTCTCCGCCTTCGCGAGCGCCCCGGTTCCACCCCGGTCACGGGTGCGACTGCACGGCGCTGACCTCGCCGGGCTCGATCGTGGCGAGGTCGCGTCGGTCGCCGCGACGATGGCCACCCTGGCGTCCCTGGCCGACTGGGACGGTCCGGGGGCCGACGACCCGTGGTTCGGCGCCGGCATCCGCAGTGCCGACGAGGCCGACGAGGCGCGCACCCGCGTCCAGCGACTCGCCGGGGGAGGCGTCGACGCGACCGCGGTCGCCCTCAAGGACGTCTTCCGCGGCATCCGGCTGCCCGAGACGCCCACGAGCAGCGACTGGGCCCGGGTGCTCGCCACCGTCGGGGCCGTTCGGGACACGCTCGAGGCCTTCCGCCCAGAGGTCTTCGACATCCCCCTCGACGACCTCGTGACCGCCACCGGCAGCAAGGCCTACCGGCGCTCCGTCGGCTCCGAGCTCGGCTGGCTCGAGCGGTGGCGGCTGCGGCGTCAGGCCCGGGCCCTGCTGCGCCCCGGCCGCCCGCCGGCCGACCTCCACACGGCCCTGGCCGGCGCGAGCGAGCAGCGCATCGCCTGGCGCGAGCTCGCCGGCTCGGGCGGCCGCCCCGAGATCCCCGTCGAGCTCGACCGCGCCCGAGCGGCGCACACCGAGCTCGTGGCCGACCTCGAGTGGCTCGACGAGCGGCTCCCGGCCCCGGACGTCCGGCAGGTCGGCCCCTCCAACCCCCGGGATGCCGGACGCGCAGACGGGGTTCGCCTCGCCGACATCGACCTGACCTCCCTCCAGGCCCGAGCCGACGCCCTCGCCGCCCGGCTCGACCGTCTCGCGGTCGTGCCGACGGTGACGGCCGCGCTCGACGAGCTCACGGCATCCGGCCTGCGACCACTCGTCGACGACCTGCGCTCGCGGGTGGTGCCGGCTGAGCAGGTCGCCACCGAGGTCGAGTGGGTCTGGTGGTCCTCGCTCGCCGAGGAGATCGCGACGCGTGACCCGCGGGTGGCCGCGCACGACGGTCGCGCCCTGACCCGCACCCTGGGGGAGTTCGCCGAGAGCGACCGGGCCGTCGTGGTCGGCAATGCCGTGCGGGTGACGGCGGCGGTGGCCGACCGCGTGGCTCAGGTGCTGCGCGAGCACCCCGAGCAGGAGACCCTGCTGCGGGCCGAGGGTGCCCGGGCGCGCAGGCTCGCCCCGCTGCGCGAGCTCATGCCGCGATGCCCCGACCTGCTGATGGCCGTGCGGCCCTGTTGGGTCATGAGCCCGCTCGTCGTGGCCTCGGTGCTGCCCCCGGGGCAGTGGTTCGACGTCGTCGTGTTCGACGAGGCGTCCCAGATCCCCCCGGCCGAGGCCGTCTCGGCCATCTCGCGGGCGCGCCAGGTGGTCGTGGCGGGTGACTCGCGGCAGCTGCCGCCGACCACGTTCTTCACGACGGTCAGTGACGGCGACCCGGGCGCGGTGGGCACCGACGAGGCCATCACGGAGGGTGCCGAGTCGATCCTCGACGTGCTGGCCGCAGCCCTGCCGAGCCGTCGCCTGGCCTGGCACTACCGCTCCCTGGACGAGCGGCTCATCGCCTTCGCGAACGCCGAGGTCTACGAGGGGTCGCTCGTCACGTTCCCCGGCACCGGCGTCGACCCGGTCGTGCGTCACGAGCTCGTCGACGGCGTGGGCATGGTGGCCGAGGGTGAGGGTGCCGTCGAGACCACGACCACGGAGGTCGACCGGGTCGTCGAGCTCGTGATCGAGCACGCGCGCACCCGCCCCGACCGATCGCTCGGCGTCATCGCGCTCGGCATCACCCATGCGACGCGCGTCGAGGATGCCGTTCGGCGCGCCCTCGGGGGCCTCGACGACGACGTGCTCACGTTCTTCGACGAGGACCGTCCGGAGGCGTTCTTCGTCAAGAACCTCGAGCGGGTGCAGGGCGACGAGCGCGACGACGTCATCCTCACCGTGGGGTACGGCAAGACCCCGCACGGGCGGGTACTGCACCGCTTCGGCCCGCTCAACACCGAGGGCGGCGAGCGCAGGCTCAACGTCGCGATCACGCGGGCCCGCCGGTCGATGACCGTCGTGTCGTCGATCGCCGCCGGCGACCTCGACCCGGCCCGTCTGAAGGCGCGCGGCGCCGTGATGCTGCGTGACTTCCTCGCCTACGCCGCCGACGGCGTGCTCCCCGGGTCCGGCTCGAGGGCGTCGGATGCCGCTGCGCCGGGTCCGGATGCCGTCTCGCCCGTCGCTGTGGCTGGCTCGCGGTCGGTCGTGCTGGCCGACCTGGCCCGCCAGCTGCGCGGACACGGGCTCGTGGTCCACGAGGGCGTCGGCTCGTCGGCGGACCCGGTCGACCTGGCCATCGAGGACCCTCGCCGGCCGGGGCGGCTCGTGCTGGCCGTGGAGTCCGACGGCCCGCAGTACGCCTCGATGCGCACGACCCGTGACCGCGACCGCTTGCGCGCCGAGCAGCTGGAGCGGCTGGGCTGGCGCCACCTGCGGGTGTGGTCGACCGACGTCTTCCGCGACCCGGCACGTGACGTCGCCCGCATCCTCAAGGCCGTGGGAGTGCCTGATGCCTCCGGGGACTGACGACACCCCGCAGGTGGGTGACGAGGTGGCTGCTCCAGCAACCACCCCCGCGCCCGACTCGGCGTCGTGGCAGGCACCGGGGCAGCCGGAGCGGGAGAAGCGTGAGCAGCCGCACCCGAAGGTGCGACGTCGTCGCCGGGCCGAGCGGAGCGGGACGAACCCGTCAGCGCAGGACCTGCCCGACGTCGTGCCTCCGCGCGAGGACTCGGCACCCGGGGACAGCCCCCACGACCGCTGGCTGCGCGAGCAGCGCCCGCCCCACTGGGAGTGAGCCAGACAGAACACCTGCGATGTGCAGAAATCGACCAATAGGTCAATCTCAGCACGCGGCTGGTGTGCAGAAATCGACCAATAGGTCAATCTCAGCACGCCTGCGATGTCCCTCGAGTGACCTATTGGTCGCTGTGGGGACACTGGTCGTGTGTGGTGGGGAGGGGTGTGATGGAAGAGGAATGTGGTGCGGGACGGGTGTGGTGGGGGAGGGGTGTGGTGGGGGACGGGAGGTGTCAGGTGCGGTCGCGCACCAGGGCGTCGCGGATCTCGGTGAGCAGCACGGTGTTGGCGTCGGGAGCCGCGTCCTCCTCCTCGCTCCTGACGAACTTCTCCTTGGCGACCTCGTACGGCTTGACGATAAAGAAGTAGACGACGAAGGCCATGATGAGGAAGGCGAAGACCGCAGTGAGGAACGGCCCGATGGTGGTCATCCCCCACGGCTGCCACTCATCGAAGTTCGGGGCACCGCCGGCCTTGGCCAGGAGCTCCATGATGACCTTGGTGAACGCCGTGACCAGAGCGGCGAAGGCCGCGCCGATGATGAACGCGACGGCAAGCTCGATGAGGTTGCCGCGCAGGATGAAGTCCTTGAAACCCTTCATGGGTCCCTCCTGGAGAGCTGAACGGATGTGGTGGCGCAGCGGTGCCTGTGGCGGGCGGTGCGGTACCCGGGGAATGCCCCCGCAGCCACCTTAGGCGGATCGAACCGAAATCTGCGCCCGCGCTCAGACCCTGACCCGTCATGTTCCCCCGAAAGCTGCCCGGTCAGGGGGTTGCGATGAGCGACACTGTGGCCGGCCCGTCGAGGGCTCCGTGTCCCTGCAGCACGGCGTCGGCCTCGGCCACCGACAGGGAGAGGACGACCCCTCGACCGGGGACGTCGCCGGTCACGAGCGGGTCGCTGACCGCCGACGGAGGGTCCGCGGCGAGCACCTCGGCGGCGACGGCCAGCGGGGGACCACCGGCCACCGGGTAGACGCGGGCGCCGACCCCGGGGGAGAGCAGGTCGACCGAGGCCGGGTCCGCCGCCACCACGTGCAGGGCGACCCGCCCGGTCGGCAGTCCGTCCGCGGGGCCTCGGGGCACGAGCCGACCGGCGGTGAGGGCCTCCCCGGAGGCCAGGGAGGCGGCCAGGCGACGTCCCACGGCATCCGCGACCGAGGTCAGGGCAGCCGGTTGGGCCGCGTCGTCCCGCACCCGGGTGGACCGGAGGTCCGCGGCGGTGAGCACGGCGCCGCTGGGCACCCGGTGGGCCGCCACGACCACCGTGACGGTCGGGGGAGGTGATGGCCGAGCCACGGTCGTCGCGACGACGACGGCGCCCGCGGCCAGGGCCGCGGACAGCAGCCGGCGCAGCACCGCCCGCCGCCAGCGGGCGCGACGGCCCGGTCCGGTGACGGACGGCAGTGGACGGGAGAAGCGGGCCATGCCCCGACGCTAGGTGCGTCGGGCCGGCATCCGAGGGGTCAGGCCGAGGTTGTGGACGACGAGGTCTTGGCAGGGGTGCCTGTGGACGAGCCACCCGATGTCGACGCGCTCTTGCCGTCCGAGGAGGCCCCACCCGATCCCGAGGTGCTCGACGAGGCGCTGGAGTCGCCCGCACTCGACGACCCGTTGGACGACGAGCCGGCGGTCGCGGACGACCCCGATCGGGAGTCGGTGCGGTAGAAACCGCCGCCCTTGAAGACGATTCCGACGGCGTTGAACACCTTGCGCAGGCGTCCCTCACACTCGGGGCACACGGTGAGGGAGTCGTCGCTGAACGACTGCACGGCCTCGAAACGGTGGTCGCACTCGGTGCACGCGTAGGCGTACGTGGGCACGGTGGTCCTCCTGAACAGCAGCGGTGGGGGCGCCGACCCGGCACGGCCAGCAACACCCAAGGATAAGCGACACGGCTCAGGTGCCGGACCAGTCCGCGAGGCGCCCGCCCCGGCTGACTGCGTGCAGGCGCTTCTCGGTCTGCTCGCGCACCGACTGGGGGGTGACGACGAGCAGCTGGTCGCCGTGCCTCAGCACGTCGCTCTCGCGCGGGACGAACGACGTTCCCTCGCGGACGACGAGGGCGACGTTGGCGCCGACGGGCAGCCGCAGCTCGAACACGCGCACGCCGGCCACCTTCGAGCCCGGCCCCACGTCGATCTCGAGCAGGTCGGCACCCAGCTCCTCCAGGGGAGTGGCCTCCACCGCGAGGTCGACCCGGTGGTGGGCCGCGTCGAGGCGCAGGCGCCGGGCCACCCAGGGCAGGGTCGGTGCCTGGATGATCGTGAAGACCACGACGAGGACGAACACGAGGTCGAAGATCCACTCGACCCCCACGGCCCCGACGGTGACGGGCACCGTGGCCAGGACGACGGGCACGGCCCCGCGCAGACCCGCCCACGACAGGAAGGCCTGCGTGCGCCACGACATGCCGAACGGGGTGCACGAGACGATGACCGACAGCGGCCGGCCGAGGAGCAGCAGCGCGGTTCCGACGACCATCGCCGGGACGAGCACGTCGTCGAACCCGCTCGGCGACGCGAGCAGCCCCAGCAGCACGAACAGGCCGATCTGGGCGAGCCAGCCGATGGCCGTGGCGAACCCCACGACGGCTGCTCCGTGCGGCAGCCGGAGGTTGCCCAGCACGAGGGCGGCCAGGTAGCACGCGATGAACCCCGACGCGTGGACGACGTCGGCGGCGGCGTACGCAAGCACGGCCACCGCGATGACCCCGATCGCGAACAGCGCCGACGACGTGGTCGCCACGACCCGCAGCATCCGGGCCCCGCCGTACCCGATCGCGAGGCCGATGAGGCAGCCGCCGATGAGCTCCAGGGCGGCGATGACGCCGACCTGCCACCATGGCTCGGGCGTCGCTCCGGGTGCCAGGGATGCCGCGAGCGCGGTCACGAGGAGCACCACCGGGGCGTCGTTGAACCCCGACTCCGCCTCGAGCATCCCCGAGATCCGGCGAGGGAGCGGCACCCGGCGCAGCACCGAGAAGACCGCCGCGGCATCCGTGGAGGCGAGCACGGCGGCCACGAGGAACGAGATCTCCCACGACCAGTGCAGCAGCACCTTCGCGGCGACCCCGACGACGACGACCGACACGGCGACACCCACCGTGGCGAGCACCGCGGCCGGCGCCACGGATCTCCGGATGCCGGACCACCGGGTCGTGAGCCCGCCCTCGACGAGGATGAGGACGAGCGCGGCGTACCCGAGCACCTGGGTCAGCTGCTGCGAGTCGTAGCGGATGCCGAACCCGCCCTCGCCGAGCAGCAGGCCGATGCCGAGGTAGATGAGCAGCGATGGCAGCCCCGAGCGCACGGACAGGCGCACCGCGGCCACGGAGACGACGAGGACGATGCTGCCGATGAGCAGGGCCAGCGTGAGGTCGTGCAGGTCGAACCCCGTGGCCGCACCCCCGTCCGCGATCGGCAACGTCCAGGTCTGTCGCACGGCCCGTCCTCGTGTCGTCGTGTTGCGGTGTCCTAGTCTCGCAGGGTGAGTCGAGTCGTCGTCGCCCGTCGTGTCCTTTTGGGACTCATCGCCGTCGTGGTCGTCGCCGCGCTCGTGGCCGGGGTCGTGGTGGTCTCGGCGGTGCGTGCCTCACTGCCCACCACGTCGGGGACCGCGGACCTGCCGGGGCTGGGGGCGGAGGTCTCCGTGCTGCGGGACGAGAGCGGCATCCCGCACATCTACGGCGACAGCCTCACCGACCTAGCCCGGGCGCAGGGCTACGTGCACGCCCAGGAGCGCTTCTTCGAGATGGACCTGCGGCGGCACGTCACCGCGGGGCGGCTCGCCGAGCTCGTGGGGCCGGACGGGCTGGAGTCGGACAAGGCCATCCGCACCATGGGCTGGCGTCGCATCGCGGAGCAGGAACTGCCCACCCTCAAGCCTCAGACGCGCCAGATGCTCCTGGCCTACGCCGAGGGCGTCAACACCTACCTGCGCGGCCGCAGCCCGGGCGACGTCGCCGTCGAGTACACGCTCCTCGGCCTGCGGCTGCCCGAGGCGGTCATCGAGGAGTGGTCGCCCATCGACAGCCTCTCGTGGCTGAAGGCGATGGCCTGGGACCTGCGCGGCAACTACGAGGACGAGCTGGCCCGGGCGCGGCTCAGTGGTCGACTGTCACCGGCGCAGATCGCCCAGATCTACCCGGCCTACGACTTCGCGGCCCGGCCCCCGGTGCTCTCGGAGCAGGAGTGGACGCCGCAGCAGCCCGATCGGCCCTCGAGCTCCTCGGTGCCGTCGGCCCTGACCGCCACCACGGCATCCGGTCGTGCCACGACGGCCACGACGGCCCCCGGGGCCACGACGGCCCCCGGGGCCAACCCCTCGGCCCCCGCGGCCAACCCCTCGAGCGACCCCCTCGTCTCGGCCGCTGCCCAGGAGGCGTATGCCGCGGTGCAGGGTGCGCTCGACGCGGTGCCGCAGCTGCTCGGTCGTGGCGAGGGCATCGGCTCCAACGCCTGGGTGGTCTCCGGGTCGCGCACGACGACGGGCAAGCCGCTGCTCGCGAACGACCCCCACCTGGCGGTCGGCCAGCCCGGCGTGTGGATCCAGAACAGCCTGCACTGCCGCAGGGTCTCCACTGCGTGCCCGCTCGACGTCAGCGGCTTCTCGTTCTCGGGGGTCCCGGGCGTGATCATCGGCCACAACGCGGACATCGCGTGGGGCATGACCAACCTCAGGCCCGACGTCACGGACTTCTACCTCGAACGCGTCGTCGGCGACACCTACCTGCGCGACGGCGACTGGGCGCCGATCACGTCCCGCGAGGAGGTCATCAAGATCGCCGGCGGGGCCGACCAGCGGATCACCGTGCGCAGCACCGTGCACGGGCCGGTGATGTCGGACGTCCTCGAGAGTGCGAACGACGCGGGCGGCCGCGCGCCGACCCAGCAGGAGGGTGACGAGAACGAGCGGTATGCCGTGTCCCTCGCGTGGACGGGGTTGCTGCCGAGCCGCACCGCCGATGCGATCCTCGACCTCAGCCTGGCCACGAACTTCGACGAGTTCCGTGAGGCGGCCCGTGAGTTCGCGGTGCCGTCGCAGAACCTCGTCTACGCCGACACCGCCGGCCACATCGGCTACCAGGCGCCCGGCCAGGTGCCGGTGCGCCGGGCGGCCCTCCCCAGGTCGGCCCCGGGCTACTGGCCCGCGCCCGGGTGGGACTCGGCCTACGACTGGCAGGGGTTCGTCGCGTTCGATGACCTGCCCTGGTCCTTCGACCCGGCCGACGGGGTGATCGTCACCGCGAACCAGCCCGTGACGCAGAGCGACACCCCCTTCCTGACCACCGACTGGGACCGGGGATGGCGCTCGACGCGGATCGGCGAACGCCTGAGCGGGGTGGACGAGGTGTCCCCGGTGGAGATGGCGGCCATCCAGCTCGATGACCAGGACCCGTTCGCCGAGGTGCTCGTTCCGGCGCTGCTCGCGGTGCCGCTGGAGCCCTCCGAGGCCGACCCCGACAGCGACAGCCAGGAGCTGCTCGACTTCACCCTCGACGCCCGTGAGCTGCTGCGTGGCTGGGACCACACGACCCCGGCGGGCGACGCGGAGGCCGGCGCTGCAGCCGCCTACTACAACGCGGTGTGGCGCAACCTGGTCGAGCTGCTCTTCGACGACGAGCTGCCCGTGGGGCTGAAGGCCGACGGTGGTGCCCGCTGGCGTGCCGCCGTGCAGTCGCTGCTCGACAACGCCGAGAGTGCCTGGTGGGACAACAAGCTCACCCCGAACATCACGGAGGGCAAGGACGAGATCCTGCGGCAGTCCCTCGTCCAGGCCCGCCTCGAGCTCACCCGGAAGCTCAGCAAGGACCCGGCCCAGTGGCAGTGGGGGAAGCTGCACCGCCTGAACCTCGAGCACCGGGTGCTGGGTGGCGAGTCGTCACCGGCCGCGGTGCGCTGGCTGGTCAACGCGGGCCCCTACGACCTGCCCGGTGGGTCGGCGATCGTCAACGCCAACGCCTGGAACGCGAGCCTGGGCTACGAGGTCACCGCTGGGCCGTCGATGCGGATGGTCGTCGACCTCGCGAACCTCGACGGGTCGACGTGGATCAACAGCACCGGCGTCAGCGGCCACCCCACCGACAACCGGTACACCGACCAGGTCGACGACTGGGTCGCGGGCCGGCAGCGGCCGTGGCCGTTCACCGAGGATGCCGTGCGCGCGCAGGACCCCGACGTGCTCACCCTCCGGCCCGAGGGCTCCTCCACGGGCTGACCCCGAGGTCGACCAGGCCCTCGGCCGTGAGGACCGCATCGACCGGCTGGTCGTGGGGCTCACGCGGCAGCGGTGGCTCGCCGACCGGCACCAGCTCACCCGGGTGGAGCAGCACGACGACCGGCACCCCCGTTCGCCGTCGTGGCAGCACCCGGTCGTAGCACCCGCCGCCCTGGCCCATCCGGGTGCCCGAGCGGTCGACCGCCAGCCCGGGTGCGAGCACGAGGTCGGCCGATGCCACCGCAGTGCGGCCGAGGGCCTCCTCCCGCGGGTCGGTGGCGTCGTGCCAGTCCAGGTCGAAGTCGGCGAGGGTGATCGGCAACAGCACGCGGATGCCGTGCGCCGTCAGGAACGCGTTGACCGCCGCCGTCGGCGGCTCACCGGGCATCGCGGCATATGAGGTCACGACCGAGCCGGGAGCCAGCCCCAGCTCCTCGACCAGGGCGCGCACTCGATCAGCCAGCGCCCGGTCGTCCTGCGCGGTGTCGCGCACTGCGGCAAGGTCGCGACGCCGCGCGCGCAGGCTCGCCCGCCGTGCGGACTTCGCCGGGTCCCGTGCCATGGGGGCATCGTAGGCTGGCGGGCATGACGACGCATGGCCTGGAGGCGGCCACCGCCAAGATGCGTTCGGCAGGGGTTCCCGACGTGGCGATCGACGTCTTCAGCACCTTCCACGACCAGCTCCGACGGCAGGTGACGGGAACCATCCCCGAGGACAGCATCGACCCGTTGACGCAGGTGACCCACATCGACGACGTGCGCCCCGACGAGGGTGCGGTGCAGGCAGCACTGGCTCGAACGGTCATCATCAAGCTCAACGGCGGCCTGGGGACGAGCATGGGCATCCGCGGGCCGAAGTCCGCCCTTGCCGTGCGTGACGGCCTGTCCTTCCTGGACATCATCGCCCGCCAGGTGCTGGCCCTGCGTCGGCAGCACGAGGTCCGGACGCCGCTGCTGCTGATGAACTCCTTCCGCACCCGGGAGGAGTCCCTGCAGATCCTGGACCGCCACCCCGGACTGGCCGTCGACGGACTGCCGCTGGACTTCCTGCAGACGATGGAGCCCAAGCTGCGCGCCGACGACCTCGGCCCCGTCTCCTGGCCGGACGACCCCGAGCTCGAGTGGTGCCCGCCGGGGCACGGCGACCTGTACGTCGCCCTGCGCACCTCGGGCCTGCTCGACACGCTGCGAGGGCGTGGCTACCGCTACGCCTTCCTGTCCAACGCCGACAACCTCGGGGCCACCTGCGAGGGGGCGGTTCCGGCGTGGATGGCGGCGAACGGCATCCCCTACGTCACCGAGGTCTGCCCCCGCACGCTCAACGACCGCAAGGGCGGCCACCTCGCGACACGCCGTCGCGACGGGCGGCTCGTGCTGCGCGACAGCGCGGCGGTCGTTCCCGGTGAGGAGGGGTTCTTCCAGGACACCGAGCGTCACCCCTGGTTCCATGCCAACAACCTCTGGATCGACCTCGACGTCCTGGCGGAGCGGCTCGACGAGCGCCACGGCATCCTCGGTCTGCCCATCATCGTCAACCGGAAGACCGTCGACCCGACCCGACCGGACAGCCCCCCCGTCATCCAGGTCGAGTCCTCGATGGGGGCGGCGGTCGAGGTGTTCGAGGGCTCGCGCGCTCTCGCGGTCGACCGCAGCCGCTTCCGCCCGGTGAAGACGACCAACGAGCTGCTCCTCATCCGCTCCGACCTGTACCGGCTCACGCCCGACTGCGACGTCGAGTCGACGATCGAGCACGACGAGCCCTTCATCGACCTCGGCCCGGCCTACCGCCACATCGCCGGCTTCGAGGAGCGGTTCCCGCACGGGGTGCCGTCGATCCGCGGCTGTTCGAGCCTGCGCGTCGAGGCCGACGCGACCTTCGGCGCGGGTGTGGTGTGCACCGGCGACGTACGGGTCACCGGTGGGGTGCGCACCATCCCGGACGGTGCCCACCTCGAGGGCGTGGTCTGATGCGCACGCTCGCGGAGCACCGGGCCGCCGTCCTCGGGCTCGTCGCGCCGCTACCGGCAGTGCGGGTCCCGGTCGGGCGTGGGCTGGGCCTGGTCCTCGCCCGGGACGTCACCGCGGTCGTCGACCTGCCCGGTTTCGACAACTCGGCCATGGACGGGTATGCCGTGCGCGCCGCCGAGCTCGCCGGCGCCACCCGCGAGCACCCCGTGGTCCTGCCCGTCGCCGGGGACGTCGCCGCCGGCGACACGACCCGGCACGTGCTCCCCGTCGGCCAGGCCATGCGGATCATGACCGGTGCCCCGCTGCCCGCGGGCACCGATGCCGTCGTTCCGGTCGAGCTGACCGACGCGGGTTCGGGTGAGGTCTCGCTGTTCCTCGAGCCGGATGCCGGCCGACACGTCCGCCGCCGGGGTGAGGACATCACGGCCGGGACGGTCGTGCTGCCCGCGGGCACGCGGCTCGGCCCCGGGCACCTGGCCCTCGCGGCGGCGGCCAACGTCGCCGAGCTCGAGGTGCACCCGCGTCCCCGGGTCACCGTCGTCTCGACGGGTGACGAGCTCGTCGCACCGGGGTCGACCCTCGAGCACGGGCAGATCGTCAACTCCAACCACGTCATGCTCTGTGCCCTCGTCGAGGCTGCCGGGGCGGAGGTCGCCGCCGGGGTGCACCTGCGCGACGAGGCGGATGCCGTGCGCGCACTCGTCGACGCCCCTCCCGGTGGGCCCGACCTCGTCATCACGAGCGGGGGGGTCTCGATGGGGGTCTACGACACGGTCAAGGAGGTGTTGTCGGCCGACGGAGGGGTCGAGTTCGTCAAGGTGGCCATGCGCCCGGGGATGCCCCAGGGCTGCGGCCTGCTGGGGTCGCACCACACGCCGGTGATCACCCTGCCCGGCAACCCGGTCAGCTCGTTCGCCTCCTTCCACGTCTTCGTGCTGCCGGTGCTGCGGCGCCTTGCCGGGCTCGACCCGGATGTTGACGGGGCCTTCGAGGCGGAGGCCGAGGTCGGGTGGGGCACGGTGCCCGGGAAGGTCGAGCTGACGAGGGTCGTCGAGAGGCAGGGGCGGGTCGCACCGTCCGGCGGCCAGGGCTCCCACGTGCTCGGGGCGCTCGCCGGGGCGACGGCTCTCGCACTCGTCCCGGCCGAGGTCGAGCACGTCGCGCCGGGGAGCCGCGTGCGCTGCATCCCCCTGCTGGGGCATGATCGCTCGCGTGACTGACACGCAGGGGAAGTCAAGGGGGCTCACCCACGTGCGCGCCGACGGCACGGCACACATGGTCGACGTCTCGGGCAAGGAGGTGACCGCCCGGCGCGCCACGGCATCCGGGTTGGTCCTGCTCTCGCCCGCGGCGGTCGCGGCGCTGCGCGGTGGGTCGGTGCCCAAGGGCGACGCACTCGGTGTGGCGCGGGTGGCCGGTATCCAGGCCGTCAAGCGCACCCCCGACCTCATCCCGCTCGCCCACCCGGTGGCGGTGCACGCGGCCGAGGTCGACCTCGAGGTCGTCGACGAGGGGGTGCGCATCCGGGCGGCGGTGCGCACGGCTGACCGCACGGGCATCGAGATGGAGGCCCTGACCGCGGTGAGCGTCGCCGCACTCGCGCTCGTCGACATGGTCAAGGCGGTCGACAAACACGCCCGGATCACCGATGTCCGGGTCACCTCCAAGTCGGGCGGGCGCTCCGGCGACTGGGAGGAACCCGAGGTGCCGGATGCCGCCCCGACCGGGTCGAGGGCGGCTCGACACGCGTTTCGCCAGGCCACACCCCCGCTCACCGGCACGCGGGCCGTCGTCGTCACGTGCTCGACCCGGGCTGCCGCCGGGGTCTACCCCGACCGCGGTGGAGCACTGCTCGTCGAGGCCCTGCGTGCGTGGGGGGCCGAGGTGCCGGATGCCCTCGTCGTGCCGGACGGGCCATCGGTGCCCCGGGCCCTCGCCTCGGCCCTCGCGACCACACCCGACCTGCTCGTCACCACCGGCGGCACGGGGCTCACCCCGACCGACGGGACGCCGGAGGCCACTCGACCGCTGCTCGATCGCGAGGTTCCCGGTCTGGCAGAGGCGATCCGGGCACGCGGGGTCGCGAAGGGAATCCCCACCGCGGTCCTGTCCCGCGGGCTCGCCGGCGTGGCCGGGCACACCCTCGTGATCAACCTTCCCGGCTCGACCGGTGGGGTGCGCGACGCGCTCGCCGTGTTGGCCGAGGTGCTGCCGCACGCGCTCAGCCAGGCCCGTGGCGGCGACCACTGATGTGGGATGCCATCCGGCGCCGCTCCGCGTGGCTGTCGGGATCCGGGGCGGGGGGCGCATCAGGTGGCGCCGGCGCTGCCGGTGCTGCGGGTTCTGACGACGGCACGTGGGGCGGGCCGGGCCCGGTGCCGCAGTGGCCCCTGCGGCTCACCGGCCGGACGCCGCTCGGCACCGAGGTCACCCTGCGCCCCCTGACCGTCGACGACGAAGCGGTCTTCCACTCGGTGCGGCGCGCCAACGCCGCCTGGCTCGAGCCGTGGGACGCGACCTCGCCCGACCCCTCGGCGCCCGTGCGTGGCTTTGCCGAGCTCGTCGCGCAGTACGAGCGCGATGCCCGGGCGGGGCGTGCCCTGCCGCTCGTCGTGGAGGTCGACCGGCGTCTCGTGGGGCAGCTGTCGATCGGCGGCATCATGCTGGGGTCCTTCCGCTCGTGCCTCGTGGGGTACTGGGTGAGCCGCTCGGTCGCTGGCCGGATGGTCATCCCCACGGCGCTGGCGATGGCCGGGGACCACGTCATCGGCACGCTCGGCCTGCACCGCAGCGAGGTCAACATCCGCCCGGAGAACACCGCGAGCCTGGCCGTCGTGCGCAAGCTGGGCTTTCGCGAGGAAGGGCTGCGGCCGCACTACCTCCACATCGCCGGCGGGTGGCGGGACCACCTGTCCTTCGCCCTGACGACCGAGGACCTCGCCGGCGAGAGACTCATGGACCGGCTCGTCCGGCTCACGGCGGGCCACCCCGCGTCAGGGGGCTCGTTCGGCTGAGGCCGCCTGGGGGTACAGAGGCTGCCCGGGTACGGAGGCTGGCTGGGGTACGGAGGCTGGCTGGGGTGCAGAACGCGCGCTCTGCCGCGCCCCTGGCCCCCCCGCGCATGGTGGCGAGCGGCGGCTGAGGCTGGCTGGGGTGCAGAACGCGCGCTTTGCCGCGCCCCTGGCCACCCACCCCTCGGGGCGCTCCGTCCCAGTCGTCACAACAGTCACTTGCGCGACACACCGAGAGGGGTCCGAGCTGCGACGGGGGAGCGCACCTACCGTTCTAGTCGTGCAGTCCCCGTCGAGTCTGATCTTCATCCTCCTCCTCGGGATCTGGGCTGCCTTCTTCGTGCAGTACTGGGTCCGCCGCCGCGACCACCTGGCCACGGCGCGCTCGGTCGACCAGTTCAGCGCGGCCATGCGGGTCCTCGAGCGTCGCGACACTGCCGCGCCGGTCGCGCCCACGGCGTCCCCGCAGGCAGCGCCCCGTGCCTACCCCGTCCACCCCGCTCGCGCCGCTCGGGCCGGGGGCTCGCCGGTCGTCACCGCGCGGGTCGCCCCTGTTCGCGTCGCGAGGCCGCACGTTCGCCCCAGCCGACGGATTCGTGGCATCACCCTGCTGGCGGCGGCCGCCGCCCTCCTCGTCGTCGTTCCCCTCGTCGTGCTGTCATTCCTGCCCCCGTGGGCCCTGGCTGCAGCCACCGTGGTGCTCGGTGCAGCCCTGGCCTGGGTGCGCTCCGGCGCCCGGGCGCAGGCATCGCTGAACCGGGCCCACCGTCGTCG
>DATIAB010000145.1:0-2819 GCA_035458265.1 Ornithinibacter sp.
GAGCAGGTGCGCACGGGGAAGACGCGCAGTGCGAGGTCGAGGGTCTCGCGAATGGCCCAGGCGTGGGCGTACGGGCCGAAGTATCGGGTGCCCTTGCGCTTGGCCCCCCGCAGGACCTGGGCCCGCGGGAACTCCTCGCCCATCGTCACCGCGAGGTAGGGGTAGGACTTGTCGTCACGGTACTTGACGTTGAAGCGGGGGTCGAACTCCTTGATCCACGCGTACTCGAGCTGGAGGGCCTCGACCTCGGTCGAGACGACGGTCCACTCCACGCTGGCCCCGGTGCGCACCATCGTCGCGGTGCGGTGGTGCAGCGCCCCGACGTCCTGGAAGTAGGAGGACAGCCTCGGGCGGAGGCTCTTGGCCTTGCCGACGTAGATGACACGGCCGTCACGATCACGGAACCGGTAGACCCCCGGCTCCATCGGGATCTCGCCCGGCCGTGGGCGGTACGTCGACGGGTCGGCCACGTCACCAACCCTATGTCGAGGCTGCGACACCCGATCAGGTGACGGTGATTCCGTCCGCCCCGACCGTGACGCCCTTGGCCTCCAGGCCCGACGTGGCCGGGCCCTTGGTCACGGCGCCGGTGGCGATGTCGAAGGTGCTGCCGTGGCAGGGACAGGTGATCGAGCCTGCCTCCACCCTGGTCACGGTGCAGCCCTGGTGCGGGCACACGGCCGAGAACGCCTTGTAGTCGCCGGCCGTGGGCTGCGTCACGACCACCTTGAGGTTGTCCAGGATCAACCCCCCACCGACGGGGATCGACGCGGCCGCGATGGCGTCACCGGCAACGGATGCCGCAGCCGACGCCGCCGCGGACGCCGCCGACGAGGCGGCCTCGCCGACGGCCTCGCCCGAGCCGCAGGCTGTGAGACCGGCGGCTCCGGCCACGACGACGCCGGCGGCGAGCAGGCTCTCGCGGCGGGACGCACAACCACAGCCGGTGGTGCCGGGCTCGGTCGGGTCGCTCGGTCGGTTCTGGTCCCTCGGGGTCCAGGTGCTCATCGTGGTCCTCCGTGCTCGTCCGTGGTCGTGACAGTGTTCTCGCCCGTGCCGGGAACGTGGCGTGTCGCAGCAGTATCTCCGCACAACCTGTCGGAACGGTGTGAGAACGCCGTCCTGAGACCGAATCGGCACAAAGGTGAGGTGAGGCTCAGGTAACAAGTCGGCACCAGACTGCGCTCAATGCTGGGTCAGGGGGTGGACCTGTGGTTACAGTTCGCATGCTCGCCAGACGCGGGCAGGAGCACACCAGCTCACTTCATTCAGCACTCCCAGGAGGAAACGTGCCCCAGCGTTCCGTGGTTGCCGTTGGCGCCTCGCTGCTCGTGGCCTCGCTCGCACTTGCCGGTTGTGGCACGCGCGGCGATGACAACACCGACACCGACACCGGTGCCGCCGAGAACAAGGTCGCCAAGATCGGCGTCATCTCGCCCCTGTCCGGCGACCTCGCCGCCCTTGGTAAGGGCATCGAGAACTCGGTCGACCTCGCTATCAAGCAGGCCAACGAGGCCAAGACGATCCCGGGCTGGACGCTCGAGCTCGCTGCTGAGGACGACGAGGCCAAGCCTGACGTCGGCAAGAACGCCGCGACGAAGCTCGCGGCTGACACCGAGGTCGTCGGCGTCGTCGGCACCCTGAACTCGGGCGTCGCCCAGAGCGTGCAGCCGGTTCTCGCCGCGGCCAACATCGTCATGGTGTCCCCGGCCAACACGAACCCGTCCCTCACCCAGGGCGCGGACTTCGCGACCGCGCCCGCGCGCACCTACCCGAACTACTTCCGCACCTGCACCACCGACTCGATCCAGGGCCCCTTCGCGGCGCGCTACCTGTTCGAGAAGGCGGGCATCAAGGAGGTCGCGACGGTTCACGACAAGCAGACCTACGGGCAGGGCCTCGTCGAGGCCTTCTCGGCGGAGTTCACCAAGCTCGGCGGCAAGGTGGTGGCCGCTGAGACCATCAACCCCGACGACGACAAGTTCGACGCCGTCATCAGCAAGATCAAGCCGTCCAACCCGGCCGCGCTGTACTACGGCGGTCAGTACCCCCAGGCCGGCCCGCTGTCGCAGCAGATGAAGGCCGCCGGTCTCAACGTCCCGCTCATGGGCGGTGACGGCATCTTCTCCGGTGAGTACTTCGGCCTCGCCGGTGCGACTGCGGAAGGTGACCTCGCCACCTCCGTCGGTGCTCCCACCGACACCCTCGAGTCGGCCAAGGACTTCATCGCCGCGTACGAGGCTGCCGGCTACGCCGAGCCGTACGAGGCCTATGGCGCCTACGCCTTCGACGCCGCCAACGCGATCATCCAGGCCCTCAAGGTCTCGCTCGCCAGCGCGGACTCGGCCGAAGCTGCTCGTCAGGGAACCATCGACGCCATGGCGGACGTGTCCTTCGACGGTGTGACCGGTGCCGTGGCCTTCGACGAGTTCGGTGACACCACCTCCCGCGTCCTGACCGTGTACGCGGTCAAGGGTGCGGCCTGGGAGGCCATCAACACCGAGGAGTTCAAGTAAACCCAGCAGTGAAGGCGGTGCCGTGAGGCACGCCTGACAGCGGGGGTGGTTCGCCCGAACCACCCCCGCTGTCGTCTGTCGAAGCGATGCTGCGTGGCGCCTGACACGGGCCGCCCGAGCCGCTACGCTCCCCCACAGCCTGTCGGTGACAGGTGGACCAGAAACTCTGAAGTCCACGACCATCCGTTCTCGAACACCGAGGAGACCCTGGTGGACCAATTCGCCCAGCAGCTCGTCAACGGGCTGACCCTGGGATCGCTCTACGCCCTGATCGCGGTCGGCTACACCGTCGTCTACGGCATC
>DATIAB010000146.1:0-3116 GCA_035458265.1 Ornithinibacter sp.
GGCGGGCTGGCCCGCTTCGGACTCGACTACGACAGCGTGTCGGCCACCAACCCCGCCGTCGTGTACGCCTCGATCAGCGGCTTCGGCAGCGGCCCCGGCGGCCGCGACCTGCCCGGCTACGACCTCATGGTGCAGGCCATCTCCGGGCTGATGAGCCTCACGGGCGACCCCGCCGGTCCGCCCTACCGCGCAGGCATCTCGGTGTTCGACGTCATGGCAGGCCTGCACGCCACCATCGGCGTCCTGGCGGCGCTCAACGCCCGTCACGAGAGCGGCCGGGGTCAGCACGTCGAGGTCAACCTCCTGTCGTCGGCGCTCTCGGGGCTGGTCAACCAGTCCAGCGCCTTCGTCGCGGGTGGTGTCGTCCCCATGCGCATGGGCAACAGCCACCCGAGCCTCTTCCCCTACGAGCCGCTCCCCTGCTCCGACGGCGACCTCATCGTCACGGCGGGCAACAACGGCCAGTTCCGGCGACTCGTCGAGGTGCTCGGGGTGCCCGAGCTCGCCGACGACCCCCGGTTCGTCGGCAACGAGGACCGTACCGCCCACCGCGACGAGCTGCGCCCGCTCCTCGTCGAACGCCTCTCGACCCGAACGACGATGGAGTGGTTCCGAACCATCACCGCAGCGGGTGTCCCCTGCGGCCCGATCAACACCGTCGACGGCGGCGTGGCCTTCGCCGAGTCCGTCGGCCTCGACCCGGTGGTCGTCGTCGGCGACGGAGACGCCGCCATCCCGTCGGTGCGCAACCCGATCCGCCTCTCCGTCAACCCTCCCGACTACCACCTGCCGCCTCCGGCCCTCGACGAGCACGGCGCCGCGATCCGCCAGTGGCTGGCTGCACCCGAGCAGGAGCCGCACGCATGACCACCTTCCCCACGTCACTGGGCACCTCGAGCACCGACGAGATCCGACTCCTCGGACAGGACCTCACCGCAGACCTCATGGGCCAGGTCGGCTTCGGAGAGCTCGCCTTCTGGCTCGTCGCGATGCGCCGTCCGACCCCGTCCGAGACCCGGGTCTTCGAAGCCGTCCTCGTCGCGCTGGCCGACCACGGCTTCACCCCGACCGCCATCGCTGCCCGCCTCACCTACCTGTCCGCCCCCGACTCGCTCCAGGGCGCCCTGGCCGCCGGCCTGCTCGGTGGCGGCTCCCGCTTCCTCGGCGTCACCGAGGACTGCGGGGCCTTCCTCCACGCGGTCGTCACCGACCTCGGCGAGGACCTTCCGGAGTCCGACGAGCAGTGGGATGCCGTGGCGCTGACCGCCGTGCGCCGCACCAGGGAGGCCGGCCGGTTCGTCCCCGGGCTGGGCCATCCCGTGCACAAGGACGGCGACCCGCGCACCCCGGTGCTCATCGCCCTGGCCGAGGAGGAGGGAGTCCGCGGGCCGCACCTCCGCCTCTTCGAGGCCGTCGGCCGCGTGCACGAGCAGGTGCTCGGCCGCCGGCTGCCCCTCAACGGGGCCGGCGTGTGCGGTGCGGCCCTGGCCGACCTCGGGCTGCCGGTCGAGATGCTGCGCGGCTTCGCCCTGCTCGCCCGGGCGGCCGGGCTCCTGGGCCAGATCGCCGAGGAACAGCGCCGTCCGATCGGCATGGACGTCTATCTCTCCGTCGACCGCAACGCCGAGTACGTCGACCCGCACGTCCGGTAACCGAAGGAAGGAGACCCGCAATGGCGCAGGTCGTCGCCGTCATCGCCTCGACGCACCACCCGTTCTACTACCGCGCGAGCACCGCAGTGGGAGAGGAGCGGCCACCGTTCGCGGACGAGTGGGTGTCCAAGATCGAGCTCTTCCGCGAGACCCTGACCCGCGCCCGACCCGACGTGCTCGTCATGGTGGGCAGCGACCACTTCCACCAGCTGTGGCTCGACAACATGCCGCAGTTCCTCGTCGGCAAGGCTCCTGCCTATGACGCCAACTGGTACAACGAGGAGCGCGAGTTCGGCCTCCCCCGCTTCCGGCTCGACGGTCACGAGGAGCTCTCGTCGCACATCCTGCGCGGCGGTCTGGACTCCGGTTTCGACCTCGCCTTCAGCAACGAGCTGCGCATCGACCACTCGATCACCTGCCCGATCATCACGCTGCGGCCCGAGGCCGATCTGCCGATCGTGCCGATCTACACCAACATCTTCGCGCCGCCGCTGCCACAGCCGAAGCGCTTCGTCGAGCTCGGCCGCGCGATCCGCCAGCTCGTCGAGTCGTGGCCGAGCGACCAGCGGGTCGCGATCATCGGCACCGGTCACCTCTCGCTCGAGCTCGGTGGCCCCCGGCAGTTCGGCCCGCACGGGCCCGACCCCGAGTTCGACCACCGCGCCGTGCAGTGGATCGCCAACGGCGATCTCGACGGGTGCCTGCGCGAGGTCACCCTCGACAGCCTGCACCTGCCCGGCAACGCGACCCACGGCTTCATGGACTTCATGCTGATGATGGGCGTGGCCGGGGAGAACGCGAAGGCCGACCACGTGGACTCCCTCGACCTGTTCCACACGATGGAGGCCTACTTCACCTGGTACCCGAACGGAGCGCCGGCATGAGCACCTACCTCCTCGACAAGTTCCTGTTCACGGTCGACCGCGATCCCGACCTCGTGGAGCGCTACCGGGAGGACCCGGCGGGCCTCGTCTCGTGGTGGGAGGAGACCCAGGCCAATCGCATCCTCAACGCCATCGACGGGGAGGCGAGCACCTGGCTCGCCTTCACCGACGAGGAACGCGCTGCCCTCGTCGGCCACGACCACGTGGCCCTCTTCGGCATGGGCGCGCATCCGTTCCTCACCCTGACCCTCTTCATCGCGATGTTCGAGCGCGACCACCCGGAGCCGCTGTCGTACCAGAAGGCCTACGGCCAGGCGCTCGCGCACTTCTCCCACCCGTACCCCGACATCTCCACCTGACGCCGTGCGTGCCGCGACGATCACGGCCCACGGCGTTGCGCCGCAGGTCCTCGAGCGCCCGGACCCCAGGCCGGGCCGGGGACACCTGCTCGTCGCGGTGACAGCCGCCCCGATCACGCCGCTCGACGTGCTGTGCGCGACCGGCACCTCCTACTTCGGCGCGCCCGCGCTGCCCTACGTGCCGGGGGTGCAGGGCGTCGGCGTCGTGCGCGAGGGGCCCG
>DATIAB010000147.1:0-3228 GCA_035458265.1 Ornithinibacter sp.
TGGCTCGAGGAGAGGATCACCGCGGCAGAGCTGCTCTCGGCGGCCATGCCCTGGGCGGGGGAGATCTCGATGAGGCCCTTGCCGAGGGTGCGGATGATCCGCCAGCCGCCGAGCCAGGTGCCGAGGGCGATGGCCGATGCGGCCGTCACCTTGACCCAGACGGGGACGCTCGTCGTGTCGGTCCACACGCCCGCCGCGATGAGGGCGAGGGTCATGACCCCCATGGTCTTCTGGGCGTCGTTGGTGCCGTGTGCCAGCGACACGAGTGAGGCGGAACCCACCTGGCCCCAGCGGAAGCCGCTCTGGCGGTAGCGCTCGGTGACGCCGGCAGTGATGCGGAACACCAGCCACGTGCCGACCGCAGCGACCATGAGCGCGATGGTCGGGGAGATCAGGGCCGGGAGGAGGATCTTGCCGACGACCCCGTCGAGCTTGGTGCCGTCGCCCGTCCACTTGACACCACCCACCCCCATGCCGGCCATCGTCGACCCGACGAGACCGCCGAGCAGGGCGTGCGACGAGCTCGAGGGCAGGCCGTACAGCCAGGTGAACAGGTTCCAGACGATGCCGCCGACGAGGCCGGCCAGGATGATGAGCAACAGGGCCTGCCCCCCGTCGGCGAGGAGTTCCTCCTTGGGTGCGCCCGACTTGTCCTGCAGGTTCACCACCGCGTTGGTCACCGTGAGGGCGACCTCGACCGAGAGGAAGGCGCCGACGAGGTTGAGTATGGCCGACAGGCCCACCGCGACCTTCGGCTTGAGGGCGCCCGTGGCGATGGAGGTCGCCATGGCGTTGCCGGTGTCATGGAAGCCGTTCGTGAAGTCGAAGGCCAGTGCCGTCACGATGACGAGCACGAGGGTGAGGGTCGCTGCGTCCACGATTCACCAGTGTGGGGCCGCCATGTCGAGTTCACCAACGCGAGTGGCCCTGTTCACCTCGTGTTCATCATGGCCCGGCGCGCAGCCCGTGGGCCGGATGACAGGATGCGCCGATGACCGACCTCGACTGGAGCACGACGCAGGGCCTCGCAGCCATCCGCGAGCACCTCGCGGACCGGATCGACGGGTGGCGCCAACCCGTCGCGTTCGCCGTCGGGCTGAGCCCCGCGTCGTCATCGCCCGAGTGGGAGTTCCCGCACGTGAACCTCCCCGGGGGGCAGCACGGCCTCGCCGCCGTCGTGCTCGCGTCGGTGCTCCGGCACGACGGCTCCACCGCCACCGTGCCCGTGTCGCCCGGGGCGCTGGCGGCGGCCGTCGAGTCGCTGTCCCCGGCGCAGGCGTGCGCGGACGTCGACCACCCGAACCTCGCCGCCTGGCGCAGCGTCCTCGCCGATCTCGAGAGCAACCCGGCCCGCGAGGCGGTGGCGGTCTTCGTCGCCGACCTCGACGACCCGGTGACCTCCGAGGCCGACGGCTCGATGCGCACCACGTTCGAGGGCCACGCCCCGGCGCTCTGAGCCCGGGCGCGGCGGGGACGAAACGGCATCCCCGGTCGTTGAGGCACGAGGCCGGGCACGCAGGGAACCCTCCCGCGGCGACCGACGGGCCCGTGACCACCGGAGGCAGACCGTGCTCGACACGCTCACCGCGCTCGTCGAGGCCGGCGCTGCCGCGCCGTGGGTTCTGCCCGTGGTGCTGCTCGTCGCGGTCTTCGACGCCCTCGTGCCACCGGTGCCGAGCGAGGGCATCGTCGTCGCCCTCGCCGCTGTCGCCGTGGCGGGTGACGGGCCCAGCCTGCTCCTGCTCGCGGTGGCCGCCGGTGTCGGCGCGTTCGTCGGCGACTCGCTGACCTACGTCGTGGGCCGCCGGTTCGGACCACAGCGGCTTCACCGGGTCACGCGCCCCGGGCCGCGTCGTGCGTTGGAGCGCGCCTCGGCCACCCTGGAGCGTCGCGGCGCGGTCGTCATCCTGTCGGCCCGCTACGTGCCGCTGGGTCGCGTCGCGGTCAACCTCACCGCGGGAGCGACCCGCTTCCCACCCCGCCGATTCTTCGGCATCGCCGCGCTGGCGGCGTCCACCTGGGCTGCCTGGTCGGTCGGCGTGGGTGCACTCGCCGGCCACTGGCTCGAGGGCAACCCCCTACTCGGGTCGGCCTCGGGCGTCCTGGTCGCCCTCGGCCTCGGCCTCGTGATCGACCGGGCCGCCCGGCGCTTCAGCGGATGGGGCCGGATGCCGTCGCCCGCCGCCGCCGCGACCACGTAGCCCCACCCAGCCCACGAGCGGCGTCAGGGTCGGCTCAGGGTCGAGTGGGGGTTGCCACGGGTGTCGGCATCCTCGGCTGCTGCCTAGCGTGGGGGGACCGACCGGCACGGACCTCCCGGTCGGCGCATCCGCCTCCACGGAAGGCACCCTCGTGCTCGAGACGCTCACCACGCTCACGACCTTCATCGAGGCGCAGGCGGCAGCGCCGTGGGTGCTGGTCCTCGTGCTGCTCGTCTCGGCCGGTGACGCCCTCGTGCCCCCGGTGCCGAGCGACCCGGTCGTCGTGGCGCTGGCGGCGATCTCGGTGGCGGGCGAGGGTCCGAACCTCCTCCTGCTGGGGGTGGTCGCGGCTCTCGGGGCCTTCCTCGGGGACACCGGCACCTACCTGGTCGGGCGGCGCTTCGGTCCCGAGCGGTTGTCCCGCAGCTCCAGGCCCGTGCTGCGCCGGACCCTCGACGGGGCGTCTCGTACGCTCGAACAGCGTGGGGGGCTCGTGATCCTGCTGGCACGCTACGTGCCCGTCGGTCGCGTCGCCGTGAACCTCACGGCCGGCGCGAGCCAGTACCCCCGTCGTCGGTTCGTGGGCTTCGCGACCCTCGCCGCGCTCAGCTGGTCGTGCTGGTCGGTCGTGGTGGGGGCGCTCGCCGGACGCTGGATGGCCGACAACCCCCTGCTCGGAGCAGCCGCGGGTGTCACCGTCGCGCTGGTGCTCGGCCTGGGCGCCGACGCCCTCGCGAGGCGGGTGCTCGGCCGTCCGTCCGCGGCCACGGCGTTTGCACTCTCCCCCGGAGAGTGCCAATAATGGCGTTAGCACTCTCCCTAGGAGAGTGACAATCCTGACCGGTCCGGTGAGGGTCTGGTGCCCCGGCGTGTGAGCTGACGGCACCCGGCTCGTCCGTCGCGGGCGCCGCCCGGTCTCACCTTCGATTCGCGTGGGAGGAACCACCCGAATGGCCAAGATCATCGCTTTCGATGAAGAGGCACGCCGCGGTCTCGAGCGAGGAATGAACGTCCTCGCCGATGCCGT
>DATIAB010000148.1:0-4364 GCA_035458265.1 Ornithinibacter sp.
CCGGTCCAGCCGCGACGAGCTGGAGTTCTGCGGCACCCATGGCATCGCGTTCCTGCCGTGGAGCCCGCTCGGCGGCACCGGCGCGCACAGCAAGGAGGTGGGCCACCACTACCCCGCCTTCCACGAGATCGGCCTCGCCCACGGGGTGAGCCCGCAGCAGGTGGTCCTGGCGTGGGAGCTCGCCCTCGGCGAGCACGTCATCCCGATCCCCGGCGCGAGCCGACCCGAGTCGGTCACCGACTCGGCACAGACCGTGCACCTGAGGCTCACGCAGGCGGAGATCGCCCGGATCGAGGCCCAGTACTGCTGACGCGCGAGGGCGCATCCGGGTTCGCCCGGCAGGCCGCCCCTCGCATGACGTAGATTGGTGTAGACCACGCCGCAGGGGTGTCGCCCGATCGATGTCGTCAAGAGGTGCGATGAAGGTTCCGAAGTACTACCAGGTCAAGCGCGCGATCCTCGCGCTCATCGACGACCTGCCCACCGGGGCGGCGTTGCCCACCGAACGCGAGTTCGCCGAACGGTTCGACACCTCACGCACCACCGTGCGCCAGGCCATCGCCGAGCTCGTCATCGAGGGTCGCCTCCAACGCACCCAGGGGCGCGGGACCTTCGTCTCCCAGCCCAAGCTCATGCAGGTGCGCCAGGCGACGTCGTTCAGCCAGGACCTCGCCGCCGAGGGCTGGAGCCCGGGAAGCCGCATCCTCGCCGTGAGCGTCGTGGAGGCCACCGAGGACATGGCCGGGCCGCTGCGGCTCGAGCCGGGACAGCAGGTGCAGCGGGTCGAACGCCTGCGTACCCGCGGGGACGAGGTCATCGCGCACGAGGTCGCTCACCTGCCCGGGGTCTACCCCGGCCTCGCCGAGGAGCTGGCCGCGCGCGGCTCGCTCTACCGCACGCTCGACGAGGCCTACGGCCGCGTCGTGGATGCCGTCGAGGACAGTGTCGAGACCACCCTCGCCGATCCGGTGGCCGCCGACCTCCTCGGTGTCGACACGGGGCTGCCCCTGCTGCTCGTGCACCGCACGGCCTGGGATGCGAAGGGCCAGCCGGTCGAGTGGACACGGTCGCTGTTTCGAGGAGACCGCTTCCGGTTCGTTGCGCGCCACCGGCTCGACGACGTCGAGCACCCGGCGGCGGCCGACCTTCGTTGACAGGCGCCCTGCGCGACGCAAGGCTGCTGGGTACCGGTAGGACCCGCCTCGAGAGGACCCCCATGACCATCGAGATCCCCCGTTTTCTCACCAAGACGCAGGCCGACCTCGTTCGCGAGACCGAGCCGCACCGGATGGAGGAGCTCGACGAGGACACCCTCATCGACCTGCACACCCGAGTGCGCCGAGCCCGCTCGAAGTACGTGAAGCTGTATCGGCAGACCGGTGCGCAGCGGGTGGGGATGAAGGGTGCCCGTGGCCACGCGCGCCCGGGCAACGCCGCCAACGGGGCCAAGGCCGAGGTCTTCGAGCTGGCTCTCGCGCGGGTCAGCGCACGACTCGACGTCGTGGCACGGGCTGCGGCCGAGGAGCTGAAGAACGAACGCCTGGCGGCCGCGGCCGCGGTGCGCAGCTCGACCGGCCCCGGCTCCACCACGACCGCAGCAGGTGCCGACGGCTCGTCGACCGCCAGCACTCGGCGCCGGGCGACCAAGACCACGGGTGGCCTCAAGCGCGATGCCTCGACGAGGTCCAAGGGCAAGAGCCGCCAGGCCAGGAAGGACTCACGCTGAGCAGGCGCCCCGGCTCCGGCGCGCTCGGGCTGGCCGCGAACTCCCGCGGGGTCTGGACCTTCACCGCCGACATCGACCTCCTGCGCCGCCTGGCAGCTGCCGGGTTCGACTGGGTCGCCATCGACGCGCAGCACGGTCCGGTCGACCGTGCCGGGCTGCACGAGATCGGCCGGGCGTTTGCGGATGCCGTGGCCCCCTTCGTCGTCCGGGTGCCGGCCGTGGACGCCGCGTGGATCGGCGCCGCACTCGACGCAGGTGCCGCGGCTGTCATCGTGCCGTCGGTCACGGGCGCAGCGGATGCCGTGCTCGCGGCTCGCGCTTCGCGCTACCCACCGGAGGGTGAGCGCAGCTGGGGGCCGTTCGCGCCCGTGTGGGGTGGGTCGGCGCCCGGCCCCGTCACGGCGAACGCCGAGGTCAGGTGCCTGGCGCTCATCGAGACGGCCGGTGCCCTGGCAGAGGTCGACGACATCGCCGCCATGCCTGGCATCGACGGGCTCTTCGTCGGCCCGTTCGACCTCGCCCTCTCGCTGGGCGCCAGCGTGGACGTGCTCCTCGACGACCACTCACCGGGCAGCCCGCTCGCGCTGGTGGTCGCGGCGGCGGCGCGCCACGGCATCCTCGCCGGCGCCTTCGCGGGCAGCCCGGCGAACGCCGCCCGGCTGCGGGCGCACGGCATCCACTGCCTGGCCGTCGCCACCGACCTGGGGGTCGTGGCCGAGGGATGCCGGTCGCTGCTCTCCGCGGATGGCGTCACCCCGGCGGGGTGAGGCGGGTCCTGTCCACCGTGGCGTAGACAGGAGCACGCAACACCGGACGCGCGCGCGATGTGCGCGGACGGCATCCGACAGTGGAAGTGGGCGAGTGATGTCGTACGAGAACACGTCGATCACGACGAACCTGGGCGCGAGTGGCAAGGGCGATCCCCAGGCCGGGCCGGTGGCCTTCGCCGGGGTGCTGTTGGTGATGGTGGGGCTGTTCCACGCCATCCAGGGCTTCGTGGCGTTGCTCAGTGATGACTTCTACGCGGTGACGCCGAACTACGTCTTCTCGTTCGACTTCACGACCTGGGGGTGGATCCACCTCCTGCTCGGCCTGCTCGTGCTCGGCGCTGGGGCCGGCCTGTTCTACGGGGCCACCTGGGCCCGGGCCGTTGCGGTCGTGGCGGCGTGCGTGAGCATGGTCGGCAACTTCGCCTGGCTGCCCAGCTACCCGGTCTGGGGGCTGACCCTCATCGCGCTCGACGTGTTCATCATCTGGGCCGTCATCGTGCACGGGCGGGCCTTCGTCGACGAGTGAGGGTGGGGCAGACTGCCCCGCATGGTGCTTCCCGACCCGGCGCTCGTCGTGCTGATGGGTGCGTCGGGGTCCGGCAAGTCGACGTGGGCGGCGCAGCACTACCGCGCTGAGGAGGTCGTCTCCTCCGATGCCCTGCGGGGCGTGGTCGGCAGCGGGGCGCACGACCTCGACGCCTCGGCCGATGCGTTCGCGCTGCTGGAGGTGATCGTCACGGCCCGGCTGGGCCGGCGGCTGACGACGGTCGTGGACACCCTCGGCCTCGATGCCGGCCGGCGACGACGCTGGTTGTCCGAGGCCAGGGCGGCAGGTCTGTCGGCGGTCGTCGTGCACCTCGACACCCCTGACGACGTGTGCCGGCGCCGGAATGCGGAACGGAACCGGCCGGTCCCGGCCCGTGCCCTGGCCGAGCAGCTGCGCCGTGTCCGACGGGTCGCGGTCGAGGTCGAGGGCGAGGGGTGGGACCTCGTCGTGGCCGTGACGGCCGCCGAACCCGCGGCGGGGGAGTCGGGGATGCCGGGCGTGTCGGGGATGCCGGAGGCGCCGGAGGCGCCGGGGGCGCCGGAGGTGACTCGGCCGGGGACCGACCGAACGGCATCCACGGGGGTCGAGGTGATGCTCCAGGTGTCCCGGTTCCCCTGGGGTGAGGACCCGGTGGCCTGGCTGCGCGGGGTGGCGCTCGCCGCGGACGAGGCGGGGTTCGCCGGGCTGGCACTGATGGACCACCTCATCCAGATCCCCCAGGTCGGCCGCGCCTGGGACCCGATCCCCGACCCGTGGGTGACGCTCGGCGCCGTCGCGGCGCTCGACACCCGCCTGCGCCTGGGCACCCTGTGCACGCCCGTCACGTTCCGCCCGCCCGGGATCATTGCCAAGGCGGCGTCGACCCTGTCGGCCCTGACGGGGGGCCGGGCGTTCGTCGGGATCGGGGCGGGATGGTGGGAGCGCGAGCACGCGGGCTTCGGGCTGCCCTTCCCGCCGGCTCGAGAGCGGCTCGACGACCTCGAGCGGGCGATCCGGGTGATGCGGGCGCTCTGGGCACCGGGGACCAAGGCCTATGCCGGGCCGGGTCTGTCGCTGCCGGAGACCACGTGCTACCCGCGACCGGCCTCCCCGATCCCCGTCATCGTGGGCGGGGGTGGTGAGCGACGCACCCTGCGGATCGCGGCGGAGCACGGCGACGCGTGCAACCTGACCTCCTCCAATCCGGCGGTGCTGCGCCACAAGGTCGCGGTGCTCAGGCAGCACTGCGCGGACGTCGGCCGGGACCCCGGCGCCGTCGCGGTGACCGTCCTGGACCTCGCAGTGGTCGGGGGCGACCGGGACGACGTCTGGCGGCGGGTGG
>DATIAB010000149.1:0-2305 GCA_035458265.1 Ornithinibacter sp.
GAACGGCATCCCGGATCAGGGGTGGCTCAGAAGTCGACCGGGATGTCGGGGACGGCGGCGAGTGCGTCGACCCGCGGGACCCCGATGCCGAGCTTGTCCTTGATGTTCTTCTCGAGCTCGTCGGCCAGGTCGGGGTTGTCCTTGAGGAAGGTCCGGGCGTTCTCCTTGCCCTGACCCAACTGGTCACCGTCCATCGTGTACCAGGCCCCGGCCTTGCGCACGAAGCCCTGCTCGACCCCCATGTCGATGAGGCCACCTTCGCGCGAGATGCCCTGCCCGTAGATGATGTCGAACTCGGCCTGCTTGAACGGGGGGCTCACCTTGTTCTTCACGACCTTGCACCGGGTGCGGTTGCCGACCGCGTCGGTGCCGTCCTTGAGGGTCTCGATGCGCCGCACGTCCAGGCGAACCGACGCGTAGAACTTCAGCGCCTTGCCACCTGTGGTGGTCTCGGGACTGTTGTGCACCATGACCCCGTCGACGAAGTAGTTGTGCGTGCCCTCCACCTCGATGTCGAAGCGGTGCATGGAGCGGGTCGGCGGCTTGACGTGCACGTCGAGCACGCGCGCCGGCACGACGACCTCACGCGGTTCGACGAACTCCGGCTCGACCGAGAACTGCCCACGCAGCGCGGGGAGCAGCTTGTAGCCCATCGACGGGTGCACGAAGGGGGCGACGATCTCCATGAACCGCCGCGTTCCGGCAGCCGTCATCGTGAGCACCGCCTTGCTGGTCGCACCGGCACTGCGCACACGACACTCGACCCCGTAGGTGTCCCGCAGGTGGTCGGCCAGGCGACCACGGGTGCCTTGGCTCATCGCCTCGAGGCAGATCTCGATGCGGCCGCTGCCGCCCTCGGTGCGCTGCTGCAGCCCCTTGGAGCGCAGCGTGAACGACCCGTCATCCATGTACCAGACAGCGAGCGCGAGGGGAGTCAGCACCTTGAGGTAGTCGGCCGTCAGGTGCTTCCGGCCGTCGCCCCAGTAGACGACCTCGCGCAGCTCGCCAAGCTCAGGGAGGGGGTTGAGATCGACGTGCACCGAACCGTTGGGACTGACCGACCGGCTCTGCCCGATGTTCCCCAGCAGGCCAGCCTTCCAGTCGACGTACTCCGCCTGCTTGGCGCCGTGGCCCATGCGGAACCGCACGCCGTGTCGCCCGCGCCTGTTCGGAGCGAGGTGCCCGTCACCCATGAGCCCACCGAGCACGACCTGCCACTGCTGCGCAGACAACCGGGCGGTCTCCCCGACCATCACCCGGTCGCCCGCGATGATCTCACCGGCCTCGCGCCATCCGCCCGGCGTGCGCACCAGGTGGTTCTCGGTGGCCGCGAACTGCGAGCGGCCGTTACCGCCGGACTTCTCGACCGTGAACTGCAGGAACCGCTCGGCAGGCCCGTTGTCGAACCAGTTCGTCACCGGTCGCGCCACGACCTCGTTGGTCACGGGGTCATAGGTGCGCACCTCGACCGGGAGCTTCTGGTTGACGATCTTGCCGATCTTCTCGGTGCTGCCATCAGCCAACACGACGCGAGTGTCGTAGGAGAAGCAGCCGAACATGACACCGATCTTCTCGCGGAGCTGGTTGATGAAGATCGCCGTGGTGCCCGTCGTGCTGAGGGCACCGGTGATCTTGCGCAGTGCCTGCGACATGAGGCGGGCCTGGAGGCCGACGTGGCTGTCGCCCATCTCCCCCTCGATCTCCGCCCGCGGCACGAGCGCCGCGACCGAGTCGATGACGATGATGTCGAGCGCCCCGGAGCGGATGAGCATGTCGGCGATCTCGAGCGCCTGCTCCCCCGTGTCCGGCTGGGAAACGAGCAGGGCGTCGGTGTCGACACCGAGGGCCTTCGCGTACTCGGGGTCGAGCGCGTGCTCGGCGTCGATGAAGGCCGCGATGCCGCCGGCCTTCTGCGCGTTGGCCACCGCGTGCAGGGCCACCGTGGTCTTTCCCGAGCTCTCCGGACCGTAGATCTCGACGACCCGGCCGCGGGGCAGACCGCCGATGCCGAGGGCGACGTCCAGGGCGATGGAACCGGTCGGGATGACCTCGATCGGGGGCCGCACGTCGTCTCCGAGGCGCATGACGGCACCCTTGCCGTGCTGCTTCTCGATCTGCGCCATCACCGAGGCGAGGGCCTTGCCCTTCTCCCCTTCGTTGGCCGCAGCCACCGGGTTGGGCATCACGGGTCCGCGATTACCTGCCATGTCACACCGTCTCTTCCTGTTCGTGCAGCGAGCGCGCCCACCGGCGACCAGCTCTCGCCATCGGTCTCGTCGCGAGGTCTGGGTCAGACGCTAGGTGG
>DATIAB010000150.1:0-16825 GCA_035458265.1 Ornithinibacter sp.
CCGCAAGCCGAACTTCACGGCCGGCATCTCGGCCCAGATGCTCCAGCAGGTGGCGCTGGGTGGCGCGATGATCGTGCTGCCGCTGTTCCTGCAGATGACGCTGGAGTACAACGCGATGGAGGCCGGCCTGTCCCTGGCGCCACTGTCGCTGACGATGTTCGCCGTCGCCGTCATCGCGGGCAAGAGGGCCGGCAACCGGCGCCCTGCGGCGATCATCCGGGCCGGCTTCCTGCTCGCAGCCGTCGGGATCACGCTGATCATCCCGATCGTCCCGCGGGTCGACAGCGGCTGGTACCTCGTGGTTCCGCTGGTCATCACCGGCGGCGGCCTGGGAATGCTGGTCTCGCAGCTGAACAACTACGCACTCGCCCCGATCGAGGAGGAGCGGATCAGCGAGGCCGCGGGGGTGAACTCGGCGGCTGGGTCCTTCGGCCTGTCGTTCGGCCTGGCCATGGCCGGCGGTCTGATGCTCGCGGCCCTGTCGTTGAGCTTCACCAACCTCACGGAGAGCAGCGACGTCATCCCGCCGGCGCAGCAGCAGCAGATCGCCACGGCCCTTCAGGAGGATGCCGAGGTCATGAGCAACACCGCGCTCGCGGAGCAGATCACCGGCCAACCAGCCGAGGTCGAGGCCGAGGTCGTGGCCATCAACGACACCGCCCGCAACCGCTCACTGCAGGTCGCGCTCCTTGTCCCCCTGCTCGCGACCCTCCTCGGCGTCGTCAACTCCTTCCGGATGCTGCGCCTGCCCGACGTGAAGTCCTCCACCTCGCTCGAGGGGCTCGACCTCGGCTGAGCACTGGCGCACCGCGGCGGCGTGTGGCGGGCTCGGCCTACACCGCCGCGGGAGCGAACGGGTGCGCCTCGACGTCGCCGCCGCGCACGACGACGTAGGACGACTCGGGCACCTCCTGCCACGCGCCGCGCAGGTCGCCCAGCGGCTCGGACACCACGAGCCGGGTGTCGTCCGACAGCTCGTGCAGCACGGGGTGGTCCGGGTACTGCGCCCGCAGGGTCGACACGTCCGCGCTGCGGAAGAGCGACCGTGACCTCCCCTCGCTGGAGTAGCGGAACGCCCACGTGGTCTCGCCGTCGGTGGTGGCCACCGTCATCTGCACGGGCAGGTCGATGCCGTGCCGTCGAGCGACGTCCTCGACCAGACCAACCGCCCTGGCCACGCCCGCTGCTGGATCCTGTGCGAGTCCGTGGGTCATGGCGAGGAAGAAGAGCATCTCCGAGTCGGTCGAACCCTCGATGTCCGGGAAGAGGTCCGGGTCCACCGCCATGGCGAGGTCGCGCTTCATCTCCCGGAACCCCAGGAGCACGCCGTTGTGCATCCACAGCCAGCGCCCGTGGCGGAACGGGTGGCAGTTGGTCTGCTGCACGGCTGATCCCGTGGACGCACGGATGTGCGCGAAGACGCGTGCGGACCTGGCGTGGGCGCACAGCTCTCGCAGGTTGCGGTCGTTCCAGACGGGGTCGGTGCTCCGGAACAGGCCCGGCCTGCCGTCACCGCTGTACCAGCCCACACCGAATCCGTCACCGTTCGTCGCCGTCGCCCCCAGGCGGGAGTGCTGACCCTGGACGACCAGGGAGTTCTGCGGCTTGTAGAGCAGGTCCTCCAGCAGAACCGGTGAACCCGAGTACGCGAGCCAACGACACATGAGCCTCTCCCGTCACACGGTGGTGGATGCCGGTCACGCGTCCGATCCCGGCAGGGTGACCCTCCTCCAGCACACCGCGCCACCCGCCCGGCGGCATCCTCCCCACAGGGTGAGAAAGGGGCTGGTCACGTGGTGACGTCGATGTCGCCCTCCATGGCGGCCGAGGAGGTCCAGGAGGCCAGTAGGTCCAGGGCGTGGGCGGTGGCGGAACCCGGTTCCGCGGCGTAGATGGTGAGGGTGAGGCCGGGGTCGGACACCATGTCCAGGCTCTCGTAGGAGAGCTCGAGGTCGCCGACGACGTGGTGGTGGAAGTGCTTCGTGCCCGCCCCGTGGTACCGGACGTCGTGCGTTCCCCAGAGGCGGCGGAAGTCGGGGCTGCGGGTGGACAGCTCTCCGACGAGGTCGTGGAGGTCCTTGTCGTGGGGGTCGCGCCCCGCTTCGGTGCGCAGGATGGCCACGCAGGTGTCGGCGGCGAGGTCCCAGTCGGGGTAGAAGGCGTGTGAGGCGTCGAGGTCGAGGAAGGTGAACCGGGCGAAGTTCGGGGGACTGACCGGCTGGCTCTCGTACAGGGACGAGTGCATGGCGCGTCCGAGGTGGTTGGTGGCGAGCAGGTCCATCCGGCCGTTGCGGATGATCGCGGGTGGGGCGATGCCGTCCAGGACCCACTCGAGGGCGGGCCTGGGCACCCACCTCCTGGTCGGGCGCCGTCGGGGCCGCATGCCCGCGCTGGTGCCGTCGGCCGCGTGGGCCAGGTGGAACAGGTGCGCGCGCTCGGCATCGTCCAGCTGCAGGGCTCGGGCGATGGCGTCCAGGATCGGGGCGGAGACCCCGCCGAGGGCGCCGCGCTCGACCTTCGAGTAGTACTCGACACTGACCTGGGCGAGGGCGGCGACCTCGGTGCGGCGCAGCCCCGGCACGCGGCGGTTCCCGTGGTCGGGGATGCCGGCCTGTTGCGGGGTGATCTTGGCGCGCCGCGAGACGAGGAACTCGCGGACCTCTTCACGGTTGTTCACGACTCCCACCGTAGGCGGCACCTCCGCAGTGAGGGATGCCCTGCGGGTACACCTCTCGACGATGACTTCCTCACCCCGTGCTGGTGCGGTCCCATGGTGGACAGAACGTCTGCACCGTCCGACCACCGACCCGCAGTCCTGCACGTGCGAGAAGAGAGCCGATGACCATCGACACCATTGACCGCCCACGCCCGGGCGTGACCTCTCGGATCCCCACGCCGGCATCCGCGGTGGGGATCAGCCGCGCCCTCCTCGCGACGGTCGTCCTGGTCAGCGCGATCGCCCCGCTGGCCACCGACATGTACGTGCCGGCCTTCCCCCGGGTCGGCGAGGACCTCCTCGCCGGCGCCACTGCGGTGCAGCTGACCCTCACGACGTTCTTCGTCGGCATGGCGCTGGGCCAGCTCGTCGGTGGCCCCGTCTCCGACGCCCGGGGCCGCCGGCGGCCGCTCCTGATCTCGCTCGCCGTGCTGACGGTCGCGTCGGTGGCCTGCGCGGCGAGCCCGTCGATCGAGCTCATGATGGTGGCCCGGTTCATCCAGGGGCTCAGCGGGGGCTGGGCCATGGTCACGGCACGGGCCGTGGTCGTCGACCTGGCCGAGGGCCCTCGCCTCGTGCGGAACCTGAACGTCATCGCCGGTGTCGGGGGCATCGCGCCCATCGTCGGGCCCCTCGTGGGTGCGGCCATCCTCCAGCTCACCGACTGGCGCGTCTCGTTCTGGGTCGTTGCCGGCCTCGGCGCCCTCATGGCCGTGGCGGTCGTTGCCTGGATCCCCGAGTCGCTGCCCGTGGGGAAGCGGCACCGCGGGGGATTGAGCGCCCAGGGCCGGGCGGCTCGCGAGGTCACCGGCAACCGCGCGTTCGTCGGCCACCTCGTCGTCATGGCCCTGTCGATGGGGGTGACGTTCGCGTACGTGGCCTCCTCGGCCTTCGTCCTGCAAGGCATGAACGGACTCTCTCCCGTCGCGTACTCGGTGATCTTCGCGGCCAACGCCGTCGGGCTCACGATCGCCACCCTGGTGGCGGCTCGGCTGGCGGGCCGCGTGCCCACCCGCGCCGTCATCGCGACCGGCCTGGTCGCCACGGGGTTCGCCGGCGTCCTCCTCCTCGTGGGCGCGGTCGCGTGGGGCATGCCGCTGCCCGTGACCGTCGTGGGCTTCTTCGTCCTCATGAGCGCCCAGGGCATCATCGGCCCCAACGCCGGCGCACTGGCATCCCAGGCCGTGCCCGACCACCCCGGCACCGGCTCGGCGCTGCTCGGCTTCTTCCAGTGGTGCACGGCCGGCGTCGTGGCTCCACTCGTCGGGCTCGGCGGCGAGCACGCCGCGGTGCCGATGTCCGGCATCGTCATCGTCCTCACAGCGCTGTCCGTCGTCGCAGTGGCGGCGGCGACCCGGTCGCCCGAGTCCGCTGAACGCACCATGTCCACCCGTTTCACCCGAGAGGAACCCATCCCATGCGAGCAGTCATGATGCACGGCACCCGCGACGTCCGCGTCGAGGACCGGCCCGATCCCACGATCATCGAGCCCACCGACGCGGTGATCCGCCTGGCGGCGACCTGCGTCTGCGGCTCCGACCTGTGGCCCTACCGCGGCGCGGACGTGGTCACCGAGCCCGTGCCGATGGGCCACGAGTACGTCGGCGTCGTCGAGCAGGTCGGCGACGCGGTGCGCCAGGTGACGGTCGGCGACTTCGTCGTCGGCTCGTTCTTCGCCTCCGACAACACCTGCGACATCTGCCGTGCCGGCTACCAGTCCCGCTGTGTGCACGCCGAGCCGGTCGGTGCCATGGGCACCCAGGCGCAGCTCGCACGCATCCCGTTGGCCGACGGCACCCTCGTCGCGACTCCCGGCATCCCGGATCCCGACCTGGTGCCGTCGCTGCTCGCAGCGTCCGACGTGCTCGGCACCGGGTGGTTCGCCGCCGTCGCGGCCCAGGCGGGTCCGGGAAAGACTGTGGCCGTGGTCGGCGACGGGGCCGTCGGCCTCCTCGGCGTGCTCGCGGCCAGGCACCTGGGGGCCGAGCGCATCATCGCCATGAGCCGCCACGCCGACCGTCAGGCGTTGGCCGGAGAGTTCGGCGCGACCGACATCGTCACCGAGCGCGGTGACGCGGGCGTGGCCCGGGTCAAGGAGCTCACCGACGGTCTCGGCGCCCACAGCGTAATCGAGGCCGTCGGCACCCAGGAGTCGATGATGCAGGCCATCCGCTCAACCCGCCCGGGCGGTCACGTCGGCTACGTCGGCGTCTCCCACGACGTCCAGCTCCCGGGCGACGAGCTCTTCTTCTCCGGCGTCCACCTGCACGGCGGCCCCGCACCCGTGCGCCGCTTCCTGCCCGAGCTGATCGACCTCATCTGGGCCCGCACCATCGACCCCGGCAAGGTCTTCGACCTGCAGCTGCCCCTCGAGGATGCCGCGGAGGGCTACCGCGCGATGGACGAGCGCCGGGCCATCAAGACCCTGCTCCACCCGTGACGCCCCGGCATCTCGTGCGAGCGGCGGTCCTCACCGGCACCGCCGCGCTCGCTCTCACGGCGTGCACGTCCTCAGGAAGCACGACGCCGGATGCCGTGTCCCGCACCACCGCTGCCACCACCACCACTCCCACCACCACCCCCGCACGAACCCCCGCCCCGGAGGACGAGATGAGGATCGAGATCGGCATCAGCGGCGAACGCTTCACGGCCACGCTGGAAGACAGCCCAGCCAGCCGCGACCTGCTGGCGCAGCTGCCGGTGACCGTGGAGATGACCGACCACGGTGGCGTGGAGAAGACCGGGCCCCTCCCGTCGCCGCTGTCCCTGGACGGTCAGCCGGCCGGCGCCGACCCCGACGTGGGCGACGTCGGGTACTACGCCCCGGGGGGCGACGTCGTCCTCTACTACGGCGACCAGTCCTTCTTCGACGGCATCGTCGTCCTGGGGCGAATGGAGGACGATGCCGCAGGTCGGATCGCCGGCATGGACGGCACCGTCACGGTGACGTTCGCGATCGCTGGCCCCGGGTAGCCGGCCCCCCTACCCTCGGACCGTGGTGCCTGTCACTGTGCGGCGCCGACACCTGAGGAGCCCGCCGTGTCAGACGTCCCCGCCCCGACCGACCCCGAGGCCGACCCGAGCGAGCCCGGGGCCACCACGGCCCTGCATGCCTCACCGCGCCTCATCGCGGCGGCGATCGCCACCGTGGCGGCCGCCGCATTGGTGGGTGGCCTGGTCGGGGGTGCGCTCGTGGCGCGGCAGGCCTCCGGCGATGACCGGGCCTGCCGGGACGCCGACGTCGCCCGGGGCGCCCTTCCCTCGGTGGTGACGGTGCTCGCGTCCGGGGCAACCGGGTCCGGCAACGGCACCGGTCAGCTCATCCGGGAAGGCGGGTACGTCCTGACCAACTACCACGTCATCTCCTCGGCGGTCGAGGAGGGTGCCTTGCGCGTCCAGTACTCCGACGGGTCGATCAGCGAGGCGACCGTCGTCGGGAGCGACCCCGCGACCGACCTCGCCGTCCTCCAGGCCACCGACGAGGCGACCGACCGGCCCCTGATCACCATCGGGACCTCCGAGCCGCTGCAGGTCGGCCAGCCCGTCGTCGCGCTGGGTGCCCCGTTGGGGCTGACGAGCACCGTCACCTCGGGCATCGTCAGCGCCCTGGGTCGCAACATCACGGTCCCCACGGGTTCCGGAACCGCGGTGCTGCTCGACGCGATCCAGACCGACGCGACGATCAACCCCGGGAACAGCGGCGGCCCCCTCGTCGACTGCTCGGGCGCCCTCGTCGGCATCAACACCGCCATCTCCACGGTGCCCAACGCCGAGGGCGTGGGTGGCGGAGGCAGTGTCGGCCTCGGCTTCGCGATCCCGGTCGACCTGGCCATGCCGATCGCCGAGCAGCTCATCACCTCCGGGCGGGCGCTGCACCCCGACCTCGGGCTGACCGCTCAGGCGCTCGTCGCCCAGGGAGAGCAGGTCCCCGACGGGTTGCTCGTCATGGCGGTGGATGCCGGGGGGCCGGCCGCGCGGGCCGGCATCCGGGAGGGCGACGTGATCGTCGCGATCGACGGCGCCCGCGCGAGGACCCTGGAACAGCTCGTCGTCAAGAAGCTGACGCTCGACGTCGGCGACACCGTCCCGGTCACGATCTGGCGCGCCGGGCAGACCTCGGATGCCGGGATCGTCCTGGGAGAGCCCCGCTGACGCGCCACCGGTCGGCAGCAGCGCTCAGTGCTCCAGGGTGCTGATCGCCTCGATGATGGCCTCGATCTCGGCGTCCGGCAGCGAGGGGGGCCCGACGATCTCGGACCAGGCGGTGACGACCGTCTCGTCGTACACGTGGCCGTGCCCGGCAGGGACGCCGTTCGCGCCGAACTGGTCGACCGTTGCCTGCAGGCCGCTGACGACGGGCCACGCCGTGACGCGGGGATGCACGTCCGGGCCTCGGGGGTCGAGCCACTCGGCGTGGTCGGCGGTCCAGGCGACGATCGGGTCGGACGCATGGGTGAGGTAGATGATCGGGTTGTCGGTCGTCCACGTCAGCGTCTGGTCGGTGAGGTCGGCATCCGTCGTCGCGACGCGCACGATCCCCCCGTCGCCGTACAGCGGTCGCCACGCCGGTGAGCCGGGCTCGCGGGCGGCGACGACCTTCTGCCACGTCGTGTCGAAGCTCGGCGGCCCGATGAGCAGTGCTCCGTCGGTCGTCGTCGACATGTCCTCGACGCTGGTGAAGGCATTTCCCGTCGAGAAGGCGCCGAGGCTCTCGCCGAACACGTACAGCTCGGGCCGTTCGTCGGCCGCGATGCCGTCGAGCTCGACCCGCAGGGCGGTGATGAGCTGTTCGGCGTTGGTCGCCGAGCGGCTCTGGTCGACGAGGTAGGACATGAAGCTCGGGAGATAGGAGTACTGCATCGAGACGATCGCGACGTCGCCGTGGGTCGCGTACTCGAGGGCGTTGGCAGCCTTGGGGTCGATCCACCCGCTGCCCGTGCCCCCGGCCACGGCGATGGCACCCCGCTGGAAGCCGCCCAGAGCTCGCAGCTCCGCGACGGCGACCTGCGCCCGCTCCGTCGCAGTGGGCGCGGCCTCGACCCCGATGAAGGCCCGGACCGGCTCGACCGCCGCGGGGTCGCCGACGACACCGGCGATGTCACCAGCGGTCAGGCCCTGGTGGATGAACGCCCGTCCCTCACGCCCGATGCTCTCCCACGTGACCGTCGACTCCGGCCCACCCGAACGGTAGGCGGAGTCGGGGTTCACGACTCCCGGCTTGTCCTTGTCGTTGTTCCCCTCGAAGATCGCGTCCGCCACGTCGATGGCGTTGCCGACGAGCAGGCCGGACAGCACGGTCCAGGTCACGACCACCGTCGCGAGGATGGCGAGCAGCCAGGCCACCCTCGTCGGGAGCACCTTCCCGAGAGGCCGGAAGATGACGCGCCCCAGCCCCTTGACGGCGCGGCCGATGCCGAGCAGCAGGGCGGCGACCGCGAGCCCCACCAGGGGCGACAGCAACCACAGCCAGGGCACGCCGGTGTCCATCCCGAGCAGCTCGCGCTGCTCGCCCTGCCAGGTGCGGCCCATCCAGGCCCCGACGAGCAGCCCGACGACCGCCAGCGCAGCCAACACCTGCCAGGCCACGTGGCGAACCCCGGGCGGCAGGTTCGGAAGGTGCAGGGTCCGGTAGGCCCACCCCAGGAACGACCCGATGCCGTAGCCGGTGGCGATGCAGAGCCCCATGAGGATCCCGTTGACGAGCCAGCCGCGCGGCACCAGGGACGGTGTCACGGAGAGCGTCGCGAACACCAGGGCCAGGGTCGCGCCCGCGAGACTGAGCCTCCCGGGGCGCCGGCGTGACCGCTCAGGCGTGTCGAGAGCGGCATCCGGTGCCCTGAGCGCTGTGGCGCTGCTCATCAGGTCTCCTCGTGGCTGTCGGCCGGGCTCAGGGCTGCGATGACGGCCACCCCGCAACGTTCGGCGTCTACGTCCTCGAGCTCATCACTGTCGCGCGGACGCTCCACTGCGCCAGCCTATGGTGAGGACGGCTGATGGCGCGCTGGCTGTCGAAGGTCCAACCGGGTCCACGGAGCCACGAGGACGCCATGCCCTCGGATGTCTAGGCTGGGGGGAACACGTCACCTTGGAGGCCACGACATGACCGTTCCCGCCGTCCCGCCGGGGTTCACCCGGTTCCTCATGAAGAGCAAGTTCGGTGCCGGGCGAGACTTCCTCGTGCTCGACCCCGAGACCGAGGAGCAGCGCTACCTCGTCGACGGGAAGCTGGGTCCGCGGCCGAAGGCCGAGGTCCTCGACGCCTCGGGCACGGTGCTCTACAGCGTGAAGGGGCAGCTGCTCGGCATCCCGAAGAAGATGGCGATCTCCGACGCGGCCGGCACCGAGGTGGCCCTGCTCAAGGCCAAGGCCTTCTCCCTGGTCAAGGACAAGATGGACATGCAGATGGCCTCGGGGGAGCCGTGGCACGTCGAGGGCAAGCTCATCGAGAAGAACTACACGGTGACCAGCGGCGGGCGCGAGGTCGTGCGGATCAGCCAGAAGTGGCTCACCATGCGCGACAAGTACGCGATCGAGATCGCCGACGGCGTCGACGTCGGCCTCGCGCTGGCCGTCGTGTGGGCCATCGACCGCTGGGTCGAGCGCGACTGATCCGGACGGGCCGGGCTCAGAAGGCGGCGTAGCGCAGCACCCGGGCGGCCAGGTCGTCGTCGACGTGCAGGGCCCGGCCGTCCAGCGAGGTGACGAGCACCGGTCCACGACCGGACGACACGAGCCACAGCCCGTCCGCGCGGAAGAGGTCGTCGACGGGGACCAGCTCGTACCGCATCGCGAACCCGTCGGCCCGTGCCGCCTCGAGAATGGTCGCCACGGTGATCGACTCGAGGATGCCGGTGCCGCCCGTCGGCGTGCTCAGGAACGTTCCCTCCCGGGCGACGAGCAGCCCCGACGTCGGCCCGTCGAGGGCGAAACCGTCGGTCGTGGTGAAGATGACGTCGTCGGCACCCCGCCGCCGGGCCTCGCGGGCAGCAGCGACGTTGACGACGTAGGACAGGGTCTTGGTCCCGCCGAGGAGCCAGGGGGCGTCGGCGAAGGCGTCCGACGGGTGGCCGCGGCTCAGGGTGACCGCCGCGATGGTCCGCGTGGCAGTGGCAGGGGCAGCCGGCGATGGCGGACCCCGGTGGGTGATGGTCACGATCGCGGTCGGCCCGGCATCGCGCCACTCGCGGCCGCGGGTCAGCACGAGCTTCAGCACCGCCTCGCCCGGCGTGCACCACGCGGCCAGGGCGTCGGCGACCAGGGAGCGCCACTGCTCGTGCGAGGGGTCGGCGATGGCCAGCGCCTCGGCCGAGCAGGCGAGGCGGTCCAGGTGCTCGTCGAGGTCGACCACCCGAGCGGTGCCCACGGCATCCGTGAGCACGCGCGCGGAGTCGAAGCACCCGTCGCCGCGGGTCAGGCCGAGGTCGTCGGCGGTGACCACGGGCTCGTCGGCGTCGACGACACCCCGACCGAGCACGGCGACGACGTGCGGCACGTCATCCACCCTCACAGCGCACCCATGCGTCAGGTGATCGATGCCCGGTAGATGCTCTCGATCGACGCATCCAGCGCTGCATCGAAGTCGGCCTGGCTCTGCTGGGCCGTGAGGCCGGCGGTCAGGGCCCGGGAGAAGCTCGCGATCACGCCGTGGTTCCGGGCGAGCCGGTCGGTGGCCTCGTCGCGGGTGTAGCCGCCGGACAGGGCGGCGACCCGCAGCACGTTCGGGTGAGCCACGAGGTCGGCGTAGAGGTCGTCCTCCTCGGGAAGGGTGAGCTTGAGCATGATCTGCTGGCCGGCGGGAAGCGCACCCACCTCGTCGAGCAGGGCCGCGTGGAGCAGCGCCTCCGCCGCGGCCTTCTGCGGGCTCGCGATGTCGATCTCGGGTTCGATGATCGGCACGAGCCCCGCGGCCAGGATCCGGCGCCCGATGTCGAACTGCTGGGCCACGACGTCCACGACACCACCCTCGTTCGCCCACGAGATGACCGAGCGCATCTTCGTCCCGAACACGCCGTGCCCGATGGCGCGGCCGAGCACGGCATCGAGGTCGGGCATCGGCTTCATGAGGCGCACCCCGTCGGTCTCGTCGGCCAGGCCCTGGTCCACCTTGAGGAACGGCACCACGTGCTTGTCCTGCCACAGGTACTCCGCCGCACCCTTGCCGAGGATCTGGCGGTCCATCGTCATCTCGAAGAGGATCGCGCCGAGGATCCGCTCCCCGGTGAACACGGGACTGGTGATGATGCGGGTCCGCATCTCGTGGACCCGGTCGAACATCTCGGCCTCGGAGCCGTATGCCGTGTCGTCGACTCCGTAGAGCCGCAGGGCCTTCGGCGTGCTGCCTCCGCTCTGGTCCAGGGCGGCGATGAAGCCGCGGGCGGTGCGGACCTTGTCGAGCTGGTCGGAGTTCACGGGAGCCACTTCCTCGGGTCACTTCCGTCCTACGCCGCGACCGCGCCCGCGTCAAGACCTCTCGGGGACGGTCGCGTCACACCGGTGTCGACCTGCGACGGCGCCCTCACGGCATCCTCGTGAGTTCGGCCAATCGCCCGAGGCCGACAGCCTCACGGCACTAGCGTGGCGCCCACCGACCAGGAGGACCCATGCACCGCACCACCCAGATCTCCCGTTCCCTCGCCGTCGTCACCCTGCTCGCCGCGAGCCTGGCGCTGGGCGCGTGCGGCAGCGAGAGCGCCGACCTCGCGGGTCGCTCGTTCACGTCGACCGAGGTGCGGGGCCACGACCTCGTCGAGGGCAGCGCGATCACGCTGACGTTCGAGGACGGCCGCATGTCGGCCAACGGCGGGTGCAACACGCTGAACGGGGCGGCGACCTGGGACGGCGACACCCTCGACGTCGCCGAGCCGCTGGCCTCGACGATGATGGCCTGCGACGAGGCACTCATGGCGCAGGACCAGTGGCTCAGCGAGTTCCTCACCTCGTCGCCGGCCCTCGAGGTCGACGGCGACACGATGACCCTGGGCGACGACACGACCGGGATCACGCTCTCCGAGTCGTAGCCCCCGCCCGGTCCGCCACGGCGGACGCGATCGTCAGTCCCAGCAGGACGCCGAGGGCGATGGCGACCATCGTCGCGCCCGCCGTGGTCAGCGACGCCGCGCCGTAGACCCGGTCCTCGCCGAGGTACTTCGTGATGCCGAGCAGCCCCAGCGCCCCCGGGACGAGCAGCCAGAGCGCCGGCATGAACGACACGAGCGCAGGTGGACCGCTCGGATGCCGGGCGGCCCAGACCGCGACCGGCGTCATCGCGAGCGCCCCGACGAACGCGGACAGCACCCCGCCGAGGACGAGCCCGCCGAGGACGAGCCCGCCGAGCACCTGACCCGCGTACGCGACGTAGAGGACGAGGACGATCCACGCAGCGGACCGCGGGCGGGCACAGTCGTGCACCACGACACCGGCCCCGAACAGAGCCACCCCGACCCACGGCGCCCAGGCCGGCACCGGCTCCGCGGCGAGCTGGGTGACGGACACGGTGGGCACCCCGGCGACGGCGGCGGCGCCGACGATGCCCGCGGCGAGCAGGACGAGCCTCATCACGCCGGCGCTGAGCCGCCCCGCCCCGGAGATCATCTGCCCGGTCGACAGCTCGATGACCGCCGTCGTCAGCAGGGCGCCGGGCAGGAAGATCACGAGCGGGGCGATGAGCGGGGTCGTGGAGGAGAGCTCGGGAAGCACGTCGACGAGCAGGAAGACCGCAAGGGCCACCCCGAACGAGGCGGCAACCGGCAGGAACACCCCGAAGGAGGGGGCGAACCGTCGAACGGCGACCTCGACGACTCCGACGAGCAGTCCGAGCCCGGTCGCCACCGCGACGTCGACCCAGCTCCCGCGCAGGATGAGCGCGATCCCGAAGGCCAGCACGGCGTACCCCGCCACCCGGGCCGCGGAGGAGAATGGCGGTGGGCGGTCGCGGATGTCCTGCAGGCGTGCCAGCCCGTCGAGGGCGTCGACGCCCCCCGCCTCGGCGTCGCCGACGAGGCGGAAGAGGTCGTCCACCTGGTCCAGCCGCAGGCGACGGGCTCCGGCCGAGGCCACGGCCGTGTGGGTGGAGGTGGCCCCGGGCACCGACACGAAGAGCGCCGTGGCGAGGACGACCACCTCGGTGCCCTCGGTGCCGAGCGCCAGCGCCACCCGTTCGAGGCTGGCCCGCACGTGCGTGACCGGGTCGCCGGCATCCACCATCGCCTCGCCCAGGGCGACGAGGAAGTCGGCGACGTCGGTCTCGGCGGCCGGCTCGGGGGCCGCCCGGCTCACGTCATGAGCCGTCGGTGGGGACCGTGAACGAGGCCGCGAGCTCGACGAGCAGCCGTGACCCGAAACCGGTGGGGCCCTTCTGCACCCACCGCCGCGACGACTCCGCCTGCCCGGTGCCGGCGATGTCGATGTGCGCCCACGGCGTGCCGTCGACGAACTCCTCGAGGAACAGGCCCGCGGTGATCGACCCGGCGTTGGGGCCGCCGAGGTTGGTCATGTCGGCGACCGTGGAGTCGAGCTGCGACCGGTAGGACCTGATGAGTGGCAGCTCCCACGCGGGTTCGTCGGCTCGCTCGCCCGCGGCCCGGACCTGCGCGATGACGCCGGGGTGGTTGCCCATGACCCCGGCGACCTCGGTGCCGAACGTGCGCAGACAGGCCCCGGTGAGCGTGGCGATGTCGACGATGACGTCCGCCCCGTCCTCCACGGCCAGGGACAGCCCGTCCATCATCACCAGACGTCCTTCGGCGTCGGTGTTCTTCACCTCGACGGTCTTGCCGTTGCGGGCGGTGAGGACGTCCCCGAGCTGCATGGCCGATCCGGACGGCATGTTGTCGGTGCACATGAGGTATGCCGTGACGCGGGCCCGGCAGCCCACCTCACGCAGGGCGGTCATCGCCGCGAGGATCGCGGCTGCCCCGGTCATGTCGTTCTTCATCTGCGAGTGCGACTCGTCGCTCGGCTTGAGGTTGATGCCGCCGGAGTCGTACATGATCCCCTTGCCGACCAGGGCCAGGTGGCCCGAGGGCTCACCGTCGGGGTGGTAGCTCATCATGATCATCCGCGGCGGCTCGACGCTGCCGCGGTTGACGCCGAGCAGCCCTCCGCAGCCCATCTCCGTGAGCTGCTCCTTGTCGAACAGCTCGACCTCGAGGCCCGCCTCGGGCCCGATCTCGACGGCGAGGTCACCCATCGCGGACGCCGTGAGCATTCCGGCGGGGCTGGTGGCCAGGTCCCGACTGAGCATGCCGACCCGTGCCATGAGGCGCCCGCGCGCGGCGCCCTCCTCGACGGCCGCCCGCTCACCGTCGGGCGCCACGAGCGTCAGGGAGGCGACGTCGGACGTCGCCGGCGGCGTGCTGCGCAGGCTGAAGCGGTATCGGGCCAGGAGCACCCCTTCGACGATGGCTGCCGCGGACTCGGCGGTCGACATCAGGGGCGAGCGTGGGACGCGGGTCGCGAGGTGGCTGTCGAAGGGCACGGCGTTGGCGAACGCCGCCGCGGCGTCGCGCACGGTCGCGGCGGTCAGGGCGGCGACGTCACCGACGCCGACGGCCACGAGAACCGGTGTGCCAGAGGCGGGGAAGGCGAGCGCGGACCCGACCGTGGGACGAAAACCTGCACGCCCCAGTCCGGCGAGGTCGACGCCGAGCACGTCGGGCACGGCATCCGTCGTCGTGACGGGCACGCTGACCGCCTCGACGCCCTCGAGGGCGTCGTCGTGGTCGACCACCCGGACCTCGACGGGGTGGCGCAGTGACGGGGCGACGTCGAGGACGTGGGACGTGGAGGCCATCTGGCCCTCCCCTTTCGGTGTGTGGACCTGGTCCCTCCGACGCTAGTGCGTCACGGCCGGCGCGGGAACGAGATGTCGAGGCTCAGGCGGGCGACCGGCGCGACTCGAGACCGACCCAGGCCAGGAGCACCGGTAGCGCCAGGGTGGCCAGGGCAGTGGCCAGCCAGACCACGACGGTTGCCGCGAGCCACGTGACGGCGCCGCCGGTGATGGACAACGAGTCGGTGATCGTGGTGGCCGCCAGGAGCGCGACGAACGTCGAGACGAGGCCGATGCCCCCGAGGAACGCGGGCGCGTTGCGGGCGGCCACCTTGGCGAAGAAGGGCGCGAGGACGCTCTGCAGGACGGCGAAGACGACCACGGCGGCAACCAGCCCGGAAGCACCCACCGAGACGCCGTCGACGACGGCCGCCGCGACGAACAGGCCCACGGCCGCGGAGACGAGGAACACGACGGCACGCACGAGGAACCGGATCATGGCGCGAGCCTAGCGACCGGCCGATGCGGCCTTTCTCGACGTATGGGGCGGGGTGAACCCGCTGCTCGCACGCACCACGAGATGCGTTGGGACAGTGACTGATCCGGGACTCTGCGCGCCGTCGATCGCGTCCTTGAGCAGCACCACGAGCCGCTCCGCGATCGGATCCACGGGGATCGCGACGCTGGTCAGCTCGGGGCTGACCAGCGTGGCCAGTGGGCTGTCGTCGAAGCCGGTCACGGCGAGGTCCTGGCCGACCCTGATGCCGAGACCGCCGGCGATGCCGACGATCGAGACCGCGATCGAGTCGCTGTTGGCGACGACGGCGTCCGGCCCCCCCTCAGCGGCGAGGAAGTCGGGGAGCCGGCGGCGGATGGTGGTCAGTGAGGGTGAGGTGAGCACGCGGTGGCGCGGCAGCGGGATGCCGTGCGCGGCCAGGCCCTCGCGGATGCCCCGACGACGCTCGACGTTCCAGTGCTCCGGCCCGGAGTAGCCGACGTAGGCGATGTCCCGGCAGCCCTGGGCGACCACGTGGTCCACCGCCTGCCGGATGCCTGCGGCGTTGTCGAGTTCGACCGCCGGCACCGGGATCGGGGTGCCGGGGCGGCCCATGACGACGAAGGGCACGCCGAGCTCCTGGAGCACGGCCGCGCGGGGGTCGCCGGTCGTCGAGTCGGACAGCACGAAGCCGTCGACGAGCCCCGATGACGCGGTGGCGCGGAACTCGTCCTCGCTGTTCTCGTCGTGGGTGACCACGAGGACGCGCAGGTCATGACGGCGCGCGGCCGGGACGAGGGCGTGCAACAGCCCGACGGTGAACGGGTTGCTGACATCCAGCTGGCGGCGGACCATGTCGAACCCGATGAGTCCGGTGCGCTGCCAGCGCAGGCTCTGCGCATAGCGGTTGGGCTGGAAGCCCAGCTCGGCGACCGCTGCCTCGACCTTGAGCCGGGTCGGCTCGGTGAAGCCGCCGCGCCGGTTGATGACGTTGGAGACGGTCTGGGGGGAGACGTCGGCCAGCCTCGCGACGTCGACGATCCGCGGGCGCTTCGGGGTCTTGTGCGCCTTCGACATCAGCCTCTCCAGTCGGTCCGTCGCCCTCCGGGTGCGGGGGGACGGCGCCCAGCGTAGCCCCGCGGCACCGTCGTCCGTGGGAACGCTCCCATCCCGCGGGGCGCGCGCCGTGACCGAATCGTGACCGAAGTCGGAGCGACCGAAACCCTTGACGGCAGGGTGCTCCATCTGTCATGTTTCGTTAAAGCAGTATTTCGTTAAAGTGCGAGCGCTGCAGCCAACGGTGGCTCTCCCGGTCGGGTGGGGTCGCCCCCGATCCGGGAGGTACTCCGTGACAGTCGAACCCATAGCCGCCACGACGCGAGCCGGCACTGGCGCGATGCGGTCTCTCAAGAAGGGTGGGGGGAAGTCGCCCTCTGCTCGCCGCGGGGACCTGACGATGGCCCTGCTCTTCATCGCCCCGGCGGCGCTCGGCTTCCTCGTGTTCTACGCGTGGCCGACGATCCGCGGCATCTACCTCAGCTTCACGGAGTTCAGCCTCTTCGGCTCCCCGGAGTTCGTCGGTGTGGACAACTACGTGGCGATCGCGAGCGACGCCCTCTTCTGGAACTCGATGAAGGTGACCCTCTGGTACGTCGTGCTCAACATCGGCTTCCAGACGGTGATCGCCCTGGGCCTGGCGGTGCTCATGCACCGGCTCACCAAGTCGGGGCTCATCCGGGGCTCGATCCTCCTGCCGTTCCTCATCGCGAACGTCGTCGTGGCGCTGCTGTGGTTCTGGATGCTCGACTTCCAGATCGGCATCATCAACACGATGATCGAGGCG
>DATIAB010000151.1:0-3986 GCA_035458265.1 Ornithinibacter sp.
ACGGCGAAGCTGTAGGGGTTGAGGGTGAAGGTGCGCACGAGGTCCGTGCCGCCCTCGCCCAGGCCCGGAAGCGTCAGGGTCTCGACCTTCGTGGACCCGGTCAGGTTGATCTGCAGGGTGCCCTTGGCGAACATGTCCAGCCCGTACGGCTGGAGGGCCGAGAAGTTGGTCTCGAGGGTGGCCACGCCCCAGAACTGCGGCACCTCGTCGATGCCGTCGCCCATGTCGAGCACGAACACGCCCGCCGTGGCGCCGACGGTGCCGAGCTTGATGATCGACAGCTGGCCGACGAACGTCAGCTTGAACAGCGAGCGTGCCGTGTCGATCTCGAGGACGACCTCGGCCTTGAGGTCGAGGAGCGGCTCGTCGGTCAGCCCGGCCGCCTCGAGCAGGATGCCGCCCGAGATCTCGATGAAGAACGACGTGCCCTGGGTGATGAGGCGGAACGAGCTCGTGCCCGCGGCGCCGAGGTTGCCGGCCGAGTCGCGCCAGCTGCCGGCCACGAACGTCGCGGTGACCGTGCCGGTCTGCAGGGTGCCGGTGTAGAGGTAGCGGAAGGTCGTGGCGTCGACCTGCAGCACGGTGACGGCGGTCAGGCCCTCGCTGCCGGCACCGCTGAAGGTGATCTGCCCACCGGCGAGGATGCTCGCGACGTCCAGGGTCGCACCGGGCACCGGGGTGAACACGACGTCGAACCAGGTGCGCGGGGTGACCGTGCCGGCGCTGACGTCCGCCTCGACCGTCGGGGCCGCGAAGGGGCCGACGGTCACGCTGTCGACGACCCGCGACCGCGAGCTCCAGCGGGTGCCGAACAGGTTGGTCCAGCCGTCGTCGACGAACGTCACGACGAGGTTGCCGTCGGTGTGGCCGGTGAAGAAGAAGCGGTAGCGGCTCGTGGCGGCATCCACGAGAACAGGGCGGCCGAGGACCGCGAGCGTGGCACCGGTCGACGTCGTGATGGTGATCTCGGATGCCGTGTCGAACAGGCTGGCGGGGTCGACCGCGGCGCCGCCGAAGGCGGGGAAGGTGATGTCGACCCAGCCGCGGCCGTTGAGGTCGCCGGCGTTGATGACCTGGCCCCGCACCGGGTTCGCGAGGGCGGCGGTCGGGGAGGCGACGTCGAAGGTCTCGGTCTCGCTCTGGTTGAGCAGGCCGCTCGTGTCGCCGAAGCTGTCGGCGACGAAGGTCACCGTGTAACGGCCGACGGCCAGGGTGGCGGTGAAGGAGTAGCGGTAGGTGTCGCTGAGGCCGACGCGCACCGGGGTTCCGAGGGCGATGAGGGTGCCGGCCGCGTCGCGCAGCTGGACCTCGCCACCGCCCACGGTGCTGTGGTCGACCGCGAAGCCGGAGGAGGGACGGAAGGTGATCTCGAGGTACCGGAGGGCGTTGATGACGTCGCGGCCGATGGCGGCGCCGGACAGGGCCACGACGGTCTCGGGGGTCGTGCTCGTCTCGGGGACCGTGCGCACGACGTCGGCGGTGGCGCCCGCGACGAGGAACGAGTGGACGAGGGTGAGGCCGGTCGGAGGGCTGCGTCCCGAGTTGTCGCTGAAGGTCGTGAGGTGCACGGTGATCGCGACGACGCCCGGGCGGAAGCTGCCGTTGAGCAGGAAGCGGAAGGTCGTGCCGCCGAGCCAGACCGGTGCGCCGGTCACGACGACCCCGGCGCCGCCGAACCCGCCGACGGAGATGGCGCCCGAGCCGATCGAGCCGAGGTTGAGCATGGAGCCGGCCGACGGCACGAACGTCACGTCGACGTAGGTCTGGTTGCCGGTCGGCACGGTGACCGCGCCCGGGACGTCGGGCTGCGTGCCGGTCGCCTCGTCCGTCGTCCAGGCGACGGTGCCGGTGTCCATCGTCACGGAGACGGTGAGCGGGGCGGCGCCGGATGCCGTGACGATGACGGGCACGAGGTACTGGTTCGTCGTCCCGATCCGCGTGATCGCGCGGTTCTCGTCGAGGGTGATCACCCAGCCGCCGCTCACGACGATCTGGATGCCGGGTGCTGCCGTGTCCTGGTCGACGAGCTCGCGGCCGAGGTCGGTCACCGAGTCGGGGTCGAGCTCGAAACCGCTCGGGATGCCGTTCGTGCCGCCCACGGGGAACGTCACCGTGATCGTGCCCGGGGTCTGGCCGACGGCGATCGTGCCGCCGGCGAGGACGGCATCCGCCGTGGACGAGTCGGTCACCGACCACGTGCGGGCGATGAAGGTCAGCGCGACGTCGTCGCGGTCGTCGCCGGTGGGGGTGGCGAACGCGCCGGTGAGCCAGAAGCGGAACTGCAGGGCCTGGTCCAGGGCCGGTGCACCGCTGAGCACGGTGAGCAGGGTCGGTGCCCGGGACGTGTCGAGCTGGATCGAGCCCAGGCCGGGGCCGGAGAGCACGAACTCGGCGGCGAGGTCGGTGATCGACGCGATGTCCAGCCGGTAGCCGGTCGGCGGCGTGAAGGTCACGTCGAGCCAGCCGCGGCCGTTGAGGACGTGGACGTCGATGGTCGATCCCGGTCCGGGGTCGGTGATGACGGCCGTGGCTCCGGTCACCGTGAAGGTCGCGAAGGATGCCGCGTTGAGGGCTCCGGCCACGGTGCCGCCGTCGGTGAGGATGGCCGCGTTGGCGAAGCTGTTCGCGAGGAAGTCGACGCGCACGGTCCCCATGGGCAGGGTGCCGGCGCCGAGGTCGTAGCGGAAGAGGGAGACGCCTTCCCTGCGGCTGGCGATCTCGAGGAGCTCGGCGTTCGTGGGCGTGCCCTCGACCTCGGACGCCGCGAGCACGACGACGACCACCTCGGCACCGCCGCCGGCCGGGGTGTAGCGGTAGACGACGTCCCCACCCACGACCTCGAGGGGCAGCGCCCGCAGCCCGCCGTCGACCTGGACGAGCAGCATCGGCCTGGGGGTGCCTTGGCCGGTGATGGTCCGCAGCACGTCGTTCACCGTCACCGTGAACTCGTCGTCGGCGTCGAGGATGGTCGAGTAGTCCAGGGTGGCGCCGTTGGGGGCGCGGATGACGACGTCGAGGTAGGGGTTGCCGACGGCCGGGTTCACGACCGACACGTCGATGGAGCCGCCGTTGGTCACTGCCCCGCCGAGGGAGCCGGTGGGCGCGGTGGTCGTGGCCTGCGGGTCGCCGGTCTGCGAGACGTCGAAGGTGACCTCCTGCCCGGAGGAGTTGCGGAAGCCCATCTTGAGCTTGCCGTAGATCGACAGCAGGCGGACCTGGTCGGGCACCGACGCGAGGAAGAGGATCGTCACGTCGCCGGTCGCGACCTTGGACAGGTCGGCGTACAGGCGCCCGGAGATCGACACGTTGTTGTCGGCGAAGTTGAGGCTGCCGACGATGAGGATCTTGCCGTCGGTGGAGATCTTGACGATGACCTGGCCGTTGAAGACCGCCTGTGAGGTGTACATCGAATAGATCCGCGCGCTGCCGGTGATCGTCATCGGTGCCGTGAACGCGGCGAAGAAGCCGTTCTGGCCGGTCGTCGAGACGGTCCTGGCCTGGAGCGCGACCTGCTGCTGCAGGCCGAGGAGCCACTGGTCGGCCGTCTGCGACGTCGGCAGCTGGAAGACCGAGGACCGCAGCGCGAACGGGTCGTCGATCGAGGGCAGGGTCTTGAAGAACTCCACCCCGGCCGAGAAGTCGTTGATGGTCAGGCCGGAGTACGGCTCCAGGAGGATGCCGCCGGGCACCTCGATGTTGATGAACGCCTGGAGCGGGCCGAGCTCGCTCAAGCCCACGCGCAGGGTGAAGCCCGCCAAGCCGGCCATCGAGAAGCCGCCCTGCAGCCCGAGGTAGAAGACCCGCTGGAACACCGGCGTAGTGGTGTCGAACGTGCCGATGATGGCGAAGTTGCTGTCGAGCTTGAGGATGCCGCCCACGAGCCCGGCATCGATCTCGCCGCCGAACATGCTGCCGGTGACCCGCACCGCGATGGCGTCGATGCCGATGATCGGGAACTTGCCCTCGGCCAGCAGGGAGGGCTGGAT
>DATIAB010000152.1:0-12792 GCA_035458265.1 Ornithinibacter sp.
GGCGAGAGCGACACGCGCCAAGGATAGGCGCCGCCGGCAGGGTCAGTCGCGCGGGCGGTTCCACGACCCGGCGTAGACGCCGTCGTCGCACGCCCGGCCTGCCTCGCCGATCTCGAGCGGACGGAAGGTGTCGACCATGACGGCCAGCTCGTCGAAGGCCTCCTTGCCGATCGACGCCTCCGCCGCGCCCGGCTGCGGGCCGTGGGCGTGCCCGCCGGGGTGCAGCGAGATCGACCCCTTGCCGATGCCCGAGCCCTTGCGCGCCTCGTAGTCGCCGTCGACGTAGAACATCACCTCGTCGCTGTCGACGTTGGAGTGGTAGTACGGCACCGGGATGGCCAAGGGGTGGTAGTCGACCTTGCGCGGCACGAAGTTGCAGATGACGAAGTTCCAGCCCTCGAAGACCTGGTGGGCCGGCGGCGGCTGGTGGATGCGCCCGGTGATCGGCTCGTAGTCACGCACGTTGAACACGTACGGGTAGAGGCAGCCGTCCCAGCCGACGACGTCGAGCGGGTGGAAGGGGACCACGTGCACGGTGCCGACGATGCCGCCGCTGCTGGCCGGGCCGCCACCGCGGTGCTTGATGTGGACCTCGGTGTGCGCATCGGGATCCTCGCCGATGTCCTCCGCGAGCAGCGGACCCTGGGGCAGCCGCAGGTCTCGCTCGCAGTACGGGCTGTGCTCGAGGAACTGGCCGTACTTGCTGAGGTACCGCTTGGGCGGCGCGATGTGGCTGCTGGCCTCGATGACGACCGTGCGCAGCGGGTCCTTGGTCGACTTCCTGGGGATCCACCGGTGGGTCGTGGCGCGCGGCAGGATGACGTAGTCGCCCTCCCCCACCTCGAACGCACCGAAGACCGTCTCCACGCGGGCACTGCCGCGCTCGACGTAGACGCACTCGTCGCCGATACCGTTGCGGTACCAGGGGCTGGGGGCGCCGGCCACGGCGTACGACAGGCGAACGTCACCGTTGCCGAGCAGGAGGCGGCGCCCGGTGACGACGTCGGTGTCCTTGACGACCTTGGCGGGGAAGAGGTCGTGGGGCTTCAGGTGCAGAGGCAGCAGCGGATGGTTGGCCGTGGTGGCGAGGTCACCGACGCTCCACGCCCGGTACTCGGCCACGGCTGACGGGATGTTGCGGTGGTAGAGCAGGCTGGAGTCGGAGGAGAACCCCTCCTCACCCATGAGCTCCTCGGAGTAGAGCTCGCCCACCTGCCCGCGCTTGGCGGGCCGCCGGTGCTGGGTGTGCCGTTTGGGGGGGATGCTGCCCATTGCCTGGTAGTGCGCCACTGCTGTTCGTCCACTCCTTCGTGGTCACGGGTGTTTCCCCGCAGGCTACGCCGGGTCAGCGCCGCTCGGTAGCGTGGGGTACATGCCCCTGTCGATCACCCCCGTGTGGCGCGGCCTGATCGACGACGCCGCGATGTTCCCGCCCGGAAACGCCACCCTCCCGGATGCCGTGGCCCGCCACCGCGTGCACCGCACCTCCGCGTACGCCCCATGCATCGGCCCGCTGTTGGTGCCTGCTGCCAGCGCAGGTGACCTGCTGTCCGTGCTCGACCGCGAGCCTGGGGTGGCGGCGGGCATGGATGAGGCGCGGCCGGCATCCGAACCTCTTGCGATCGTGCTCATCGCACGGCCAGGGGCGGACCCTGCGCTCCTGACGGCAGGGCTGGACACCCTTCGCGACGATGCTCGCGTGAAGGTCGTCGGTGCCGAGCTCGGGTGGTACGCGGGCTGGTACACCGACCTGGCAGGCGGCCTGGCGCTCGCCGTCGAGATCCCCCGCGGGCCCGATCACGACCTGGCCTTCGCCGAGGTCCGAACGGCGCACGGGGAAGGCCTCCCGGTCGTCGCGAAGTTCCGCACCGGGCCGACACCGGCCTGGGCGTGGCCCGACGAGCACGAGCTCGCCGACTTCCTGCGCCTGGTTGCCCGAGAGGCCCCGTTCAAGCTCACCGGCGGGCTGCACCATGCCGCCCGCGGCACCTACGAGGTCGAAGGCCGGCCCGAGGAGAACCACGGGGTGCTCAACATCCTGTTCGCGACGTCTGCTGCCCTCGACGGCGCCGGCCACGACGAGGTCGCGGGCCTGCTCGCCCTTCGTGACGCGCAGTCGCTGGCAGCACTCGTCGCCTCGTGGCCGGAGTCGACGGCGACGCGCGTGCGCACCGCGTTCACGGCATACGGCTGCTGCACGGTGACCGACCCCATCGACGAACTGACCGCCCTGCGACTGCTGACGAAGGACTGACCGATGACCTGGCTCGACCTGCCCACCGACCACCCGTACGACATCCACAACCTGCCCTACGGCGTCTTCTCGACCGATGGCACCGAGCCGCGGGTGGGCGTGCGGGTGGGCGACCACGTGCTCGACGTCGGGGCGTGCGCCGAGCAGGCGGGGATGGAGTCCGGCGCCGTGTGGCTGGCCGCCAGCCTGAACCCCTTCCTCGCGCAGGGCCGGCTCGCGTGGACCGCGGCCCGCGAGTGGCTGACCGAGCAGCTGGCCAACGAGGCGCACCGCGCGTGCGTCGAGGCGCACCTCGTGCCGGTGGCGGACGTCACGATGCACCTGCCGATCGAGGTCGCCGACTACGTGGACTTCTACGCGAGCGAGCACCACGCCACCAACGTCGGGCGGATGTTCCGCCCCGACTCCGAACCGCTGACCCCCAACTGGAAGCACCTCCCGATCGGCTACCACGGCCGCTCCGGCACGGTGGTCGTCTCCGGCACCGACATCGTCCGCCCGCGTGGCCAGCGCAAGCCCCCCACCGAGCCGGTGCCGGTGTTCGGGCCCTCGGCACGCCTGGACATCGAGGCCGAGATGGGCTTCGTCGTCGGCGGCGCCACCCGCCTCGGCGAGCCCGTGGCCCTGGCGGATGCCGGGGAGCACCTCTTCGGCGTCGTCATCCTCAACGACTGGTCGGCCCGTGACCTGCAGGCGTGGGAGTACGTGCCGCTCGGGCCGTTCCTCGGCAAGTCGTTCGCGACGTCGATCTCCCCCTGGGTGGTGACGATGGACGCCCTGCGAAGCGCTCGGGTGCCGCTGCCGGGGCAGCACCCCGAGCCGCTGCCCTACCTGCGCGGCGAGCCGACGGCGGATGGCGCGAGCACGGCATCCGGCCTCGACATCAGCCTCGAGGTGGTGTGGAACGGCACGGTCGTCGCCCGACCGCAGTTCCGCGACATGTACTGGTCACCGGCGCAGATGATCGCGCACATGACGGTCAACGGGGCGACGCTGCGCAACGGCGACCTGCTCGGGTCGGGCACCATCTCCGGCGCGGCGAAGGACACCCGCGGCAGCTTCCTCGAGCTGTCGTGGGGCGGCACCGAGCCGATCACCCTCGACGACGGGTCGCAGCGCACCTTCCTCGAGGACGGCGACACGATCACCCTGCGCGCCGTCGCCCCCGGGCCTGCAGGCACGGTCATCGGCCTCGGCGAGTGCGTGGGCACGGTCCTTCCCGCGCCGTGACCGGTCGCGCCCTGGCCGTCGTCAGCGCTGCTTGAGGACGACCACGGTGTCGGCGACCTTGTCGTGCAGGGTCTGGCGCTTGGGGTCCCAGAGCAGCCACGCCGGGTCGAGCACGCTCACGACCGAGCCGAGCAGGCCCACGACCGGCGCCAGACCGAGCACCGCGGTGCCGATGCCGATGAGCTGTCGCTTGATCGCGTCGGCCAGGGTCAGCTTGCCCGCCGAACCCACCCGGCGCACGACGGTGCCGAGCGCAATCTTCCCCGGCGTCGCCCCCCGCCAGACGAGGAACGCCGTCTCGTAGAGAATTCCGACGACGAGGCTGATGATCGTGATAGGAAGGCTGGCCGCCAGCATCTCGCTGACGTAGGCGCTCTGGTCGGGCATGGCCGACCCGGTCTCCCCCGCCTCGAGGGAGGCGGTCAGGAAGTCGGTGAATGCGGTGAACATCGGGCCCAGCCACGGGATCGACAGGAAGAGGGCGATGACCGTGGTGAGGATGCTGTCCAGGATGCGGGCCAGCAGTCGGCGCCACCACTCCGCCAGCACCGCGCCGTCCGGCAGCACGTCGCGACGCTGGGCGTAGGCCGGGCCATAGCCCCCGCCATAACCCCCGTAGACCGGCCCGCCGCCGGGCCCGTGGCCGCCGGCCGGCGGGATCCCACTGCCAGTCCACTGCCCCTGTGACCCGTGCTGGCCGGTCTGCTGCCCGGCGCTCGGGTGCACCCAGCCGCCCTGCAGGGCCCCACCGTCACCCCGGGCCTGTGAGCCACGACCGATGACCGACTCGTCGATCGTCGGCGACCGCCGGGGCGTCGTGTGCGAGCTCCAGACCACCCCGTCGAAGTAGCGCAGCTGGGATGCGTCGTCGGGGTCCTCGTACCAGCCGGGTCCTGCGGGGGTCTCGCTCATGGCTTCAGCGTCTCACGCATTCGCGACCGCTCCTGCACGTCCCCTCGTGGCCGCGCCCATTGACGCCGGCCGTGGCCGGGCGCACGATCAGCCCATGGCGACCCGACTCGGACAGCATCTCTTCGGTCTCACCGAGACGCTGCGCTTCGAGCCGGTCGACCGGCGGATCCGGGCCCACCTCGACGGCCGGCCGGTCCTGGACACCACGGATGCCGTCCTCGTCTGGGAGCCGCGTCGGGTCGTGCCGATGTATGCCGTCCCCCCGGCCGACGTCGTCGCCGGCCTGGTGCCGTGCGCTGCCGCTCCGCGTCCCGAACACCTTCCGCCCGTGCTCGGCCCGGTCAACTTCGCCTGGCACCACACGCCCGGCCAGGACTACGACGTCGTCGTGGGTGACCGGACGCTTCCCCGGGTGGCCTTCGCGCCGACCGACCCCGATCTCGGCGGGCGGGTGATCGTGGAGTGGCAGCCGTTCTCGTGGGTCGAGGAGGCGCAGCCGGTCACCGGGCACCCACACGACCCGTTCAAGCGCATCGACCTGCTTCGCAGCGACCGCCACGTGGTGGTGAGGCTGGGGGGCACGGTGCTCGCCGACACCCGGCGGGCGATCGCCCTGCACGAGACCCACATCCCGGTGCGCTGGTACATCCCCCACGACGACGTGGTCACCGACCTGCTCGTGGGCAGCCCGTCGACGACGACGTGCGCCTACAAGGGACACGCGATCTACGTCTCGCTGGTGCCGGATGCCGTGCCGGGCGTGGGCGGGCAGGGCGAGGACATCGGGTGGGCCTACACGCACCCGCTCGACGAGGTGGCCGCGATCAAGGGCATGGTCTGCTTCTACGCCGAACGCACCGACCTCGAGCTCGACGGCGTCGCCGTGCCACGACCCATCACCCCGTGGTCGTCGCCTCGCGACCAGGCACGCTTCTAGACCGACCCGACACCGAGGCGGGCGGCGAGCTCGGCGACGGCCATCGCCACGGCATCCGGCTCCACCAGGTGGTGCAGGTGACCGGCGCCCTCGAGCACGGCTGTCGGCCAGCCGAGCCGACGCGCCAGGGCCAGCTCGTCGGCATACGTCTCGCCGAGCGCCAGGAACGCCTGCGCTTCCTGGCGCCACCCGGGCGGGGCCCCGAGGCGGGCCCGAAGGTACGACAACGGCATCCGCGGCTCGACGGCCCGGATGCCGGCCAGCACCCGGGGGTCCGGTACCACCGCGGCGACGTCCTCCTCGGGCCACCAGCGCGTCCACGGAGGCAGGAGCCCGCCGGTGTCGGCGAGCCCCGCGAGGTGGTCGAGCACGGCTTCCGGGGCCAGCGTCGCGTCCCCCGAGGTCGGCGGCAGGGCGGCGTCCACGTGGACGACGGGTGTGCCCGCGGCGGCGGCCACCGCATACCGGCCGGCGTTGCTGTGGGCGATCACGACATCGGGGTGCTGCTCCTGCACGCACCCGGCGTAGGCCGTGAGCACCGGTTCGGGGCCGTGAGGAACGGAGTCGGTCACGGCGACGACGACGCCCCACCCTCGGCGCCCGAGGGCGTCGGCGAGCGGGGCGTAGGCGAGGGCCGGCAGGAAGGGGCTCGGCAGGAGGACAGCCCGGGTCACCCGCTCACCGCAGGTGCCGCGGTTCCCGGGGCTCTCCGGGGGAGCCGAGTCGCCGGAGGCTAGAGATTGCCGCGGCGCTCCTGCTCACGCTCGATGGACTCGAAGAGGGCCTTGAAGTTGCCCTTGCCGAAACCGAGCGACCCGTGGCGCTCGATGATCTCGAAGAACACCGTCGGACGGTCGCCGAGGGGACGGGTGAAGATCTGCAGGAGGTAGCCGTCCTCGTCACGGTCCACGAGGATGCCGCGCGACTTCAGGTCCTCGATCGGCACGCGGACCTCGCCGATGCGGGCACGCAGCTCGGGGTCGTCGTAGTAGGCGTCGGGGGTGTCGAGGAACTCCACACCTTCCTTGCGCAGCTCGTCGACCGTGCGGAGGATGTCGTTGGTCGCGAGGGCCAGGTGCTGGGCGCCCGGGCCGGCATAGAACTCGAGGTACTCGTCGATCTGGCTCTTGCGGGCCGCGATCGCGGGCTCGTTGAGGGGGAACTTCACGCGGTGGTTGCCGTTGGCCACGACCTTGGACATCAGCGCCGAGTAGTCCGTCGCGATGTCGTCGCCGATGAACTCGGCCATGTTCACGAAGCCCATGACCCGGTTGTAGAACGACACCCAGGTGTCCATCTTGCCGAGCTCGACGTTGCCGACGACGTGGTCGAGCGCCTGGAAGAGACGCTTGGGTGCGCCGTCACGCTTGACGTAGGTCGAGGTGGCGGTGACGTACCCCGGAAGGTACGGCCCGGCATACGTCATGCCGTCGACCTCGCGCTGCACCAGGGTGTGGCGGGTCTCGCCGTAGGTGGCGATGGCCGCGATGCGGACGCTGCCGTGCTCGTCGCTCACCGTCTCGGGCTCAGTGAGGATGGTGGCGCCGGCACGGCGGGCCTGCTCGATGCAGCGGTCGACGTCGGGCACCTCGAGCGAGATGTCGACGACGCCGTCGCCGTGCCTGGCGTGGTGGGCGATGAGCGGGCTGTCGGGGCTGACCGCGCCCTTGATGACGAAGCGGATCGACCCGGACTTCAGGACGAACGACTTGTGGTCGCGCTGGCCGTGCTCGGGGCCGGAGTAGGCGACGAGCTCCATGCCCCAGGCGCTCTGGTAGTAGTGCGATGCCTGGGTGGCGTTGCCGACGACGAACACGAGGGCGTCCCAGCCGGTGACGGGGAACGGGTCCTGCTGCTCGTCGTAGTCGACGAGCCCGACGAGCTGCTTGAGCTGCTGCAGGTCCAGGCCGGCCTGGCGCTCCTGCTCGGTGAGGTCGATGTGGCTGGCAGGCGTCATGGTCGTGTCAGTCATCCGCCCACTGTGGGGCCTGCGGTCACAGTGTGCAACGCTGCGCCAGTTGGCTGGTCAGGCTGCGCACGGTGTTGCCTTGTCCTGGGGTCAGGCCGGACAATGTGACCATGCCACGACAGACCGGTATCGACGAGCTCGATTCCCGCCTCATCGCCCTGTTCACCGAGCAGCCGCACGTCGGGGTGCTGGGCGCCTCGCGAGCGCTCAACGTGGCCCGCGGCACCGTGCAGGCCAGGCTCGACCGGCTCGAGGAGCGCGGAGTGATCACGTCGTTCGCCCCGACCGTCGACCCCGGAGCCCTGGGCTACCCGGTGACAGCCTTCTGCACGCTGGAGATCCGGCAGCGCCAGGGCCATGCGCCGGTCGTGGACCACCTGTCGTCGATCCCGGAGGTGCTGGAGATCCACTCGATCACCGGCGTGGGCGACCTCATCGTGCGCATCGTCGCCCGGGACAATGCAGACCTGGGCCGGGTCATCGACGAGATCATCGACGACACGCACGTGCTGCGGGCCAACACCGCGATCTGCCTCGTGACGCACCTGGACCACCGCACGGGCCCCCTCGTCGAAGCGGCCGCCCGTTCCCAGGACGGCTGAGGCGTGGCCCCCATCGCCCACCGGGTCGATCGTGAGCCGGTGATTCGGCGGGGTCAGCGGCGGCCGACGAACCAGCGCCGGATCCGCTCGACCCGCTCGACCACCTGCTCACTGGTCGCGGACGCGAGCTCGGGCCCGCCACACGCACGTCGCAGGTCCATGTGGATGCTCGCGTGGGCCGCACCCGTCTTCGACGAGTACGCCGCCACGAGCTTGTTGAGCTCCTTGCGCTGCGCGGCCAGCGCCCGGTGCGCCGACACGACCGACGGGCCGGATGCCGTCGCGCCGCCGCCCGCTGCGCCTGCACCCCCGCGCCCACCGGCACCCCCACGGGTGCTCGCCGACCGGGTCTGCCGGGCCTGACGCTCGTTGAGCAACGTGGCCACCTGCTCCGGCTCGAGGAGCCCGGGCAGGCCGAGGTAGTCCTGCTCCTCCTCGGAGCCCACGGCGGCGTGCAGCCCGAACTGCTGGGCGTCGAAGAGCACGTGGTCGAAGTGCGCATCGGACTCCAGGGCCTCGAACGCGTTCTCGTCGAGCCCGTCGGCGGCGCTCTCGCTGCGGTTGGCGGCTGCGAGCAGGCCCTCCTCCTCCGCCCACAGCGACGCCTCCCCCTCAGCCGATGTCGGGCGGTCCAGCGCGTGGTCGCGCTCGACCTCCATCGTCGCGGCGTGGCTGAGGATGACCGGCACCGACGGCAGGAACACCGATGCCGTCTCGCCGCGTCGGCGGGCCCGGACGAAGCGGCCGACCGCCTGGGCGAAGTAGAGCGGGGTCGACGTCGAGGTCGCGTAGACCCCGACGCACAACCGCGGCACGTCCACGCCCTCTGACACCATCCGCACGGCGACCATCCACCGCGAGGTGTCGGCCGCGAACCTCTCCATCCCGGCGCTGGCGCCCGCGTCGTCGGAGAGCACCACGGTGGGCGCGACTCCGGTGATGCCCTGCAGCAGCCTGGCGTACGCGCGAGCGGCGGTCTGGTTGGACGCGATGACCAGACCACCGGCATCCGGCACGTGGCGACGCACCTCGCTCAGGCGCTTGTCCGCGGCCGCGAGCACCGACGGCACCCACTCCCCCTTGGGGTCGAGCGCGGTGCGCCAGGCCTGGGCGGTGAGGTCCTTGGTCAACGGCTCGCCGAGGCGCGCGGCCACCTCGTCGCCGGCCTTGGTGCGCCAGCGCATTGCCCCGCCATAGGCGAGGAAGAGCACGGGCCGCACGACACCGTCACGCAACGCCTCGGCATACCCGTAGGTGTGGTCGGACGCCGACCGAAGGATGCCGTCCTCCCCCATCTCGTAGCGGACGAACGGGATCGGGCTGGTGTCGGAACGAAACGGCGTTCCGGTGAGGGACAGTCGGCGCGTGGCCGGCTCGAAGGCCTCCCGGATGCCGTCGCCCCACGACTTCGCGTCCCCACCGTGGTGGATCTCGTCGAGGATCACCAGGGTCTGCGTGTCCGTCGTTCGACGGCGGTGAAGGGCCGGGTTCGCCGCGACCTGCGCGTAGGTGAGCGCGACGCCGTGGTACTCGTGGGACTGCTGCCCGGTGGAGTTGGAGAACGCGGGGTTGAGGTGGATGCCGACGCGCGCCGCGGCATCCGCCCACTGGGTCTTCAGGTGCTCGGTGGGGGCGACGACGGTGACCGCCCGGATGACACCACGGTCGAGCAGCTCGGTGGCCACCCGCAGGGCGTAGGTGGTCTTGCCGGCGCCCGGCGTCGCGACCGCCAGGAAGTCGCGACTCTCGCTCTTCAGGTAGGACGCGAGGGCCTCTTCCTGCCAGGCGCGCAGCTTCGCGGCGGTTCCCCACGCAGCCCGCTCGGGGAAGGCGGGTGACAGGTGTCCGGCGGCTGAGGTACTCATGGGCGACGGCAACCCTAACCGCTGCGAGCCCTCACCGATGGCACCGCCCCACCCCTTCTCGACCTTCCCTGCGAGAAGCCGGGCACCACGCCGCGACGAGTCGCGCTGGTACGGCGGTTCATGGGGAAAGTGAAGCGCCCGAACCCAACTCGCGCGCTCAGGCTGGCCGGATGCCGGCTACTCGCCGCCGTCCTCCGGCGCGCGCAGGCCCTCGTAGATCTCCTTGCAGGTCGGGCACACCGGGAACTTCTTCGGGTCGCGACCCGGAATCCACACCTTGCCGCACAGCGCGGTGACCGGCTCTCCGGACAGTGCGCTCTCGAGAATCTTCTCCTTGCGCACGTAGTGCGAGAAGCGCTCGTGGTCGCCGGGCTCGGCGACCTGGGGCACGGCTTCGGTGCGCTCGAGCAGCGCGGTACGGGTCGCTGGCTGCCCGCTGGGTGCGTTCGGGTCGTCGAGTGGCGGCATCGTCTCGCTCATGCCGCGAGTGTATGCGCCTCCCCTCCCGGAGGTGGGCGCTGAAGTGGCCGCCGCCGGAGCAGCCGGCTGAGCACCACGCTCGGTGGCTCCGCTAGTTGAGGGAGGGGTCGGGTGGGAACCAGGCGACCCAGCGCAGCGGGTCGGGCTGGCGCCGCAGCACCCGCTGCCACAGCCCGTCGGGCTCGCTGGTGAACACGTCCCCGCTCTCGCTGTCGACGACGAACCAGGACCCGGTTGCGATCTCGGCCTCCAGCTGCCCCGGCGACCAGCCGGCATACCCGGCGAAGATCCGCAGGCCCGCCACCGCCGGCACGACGAGCGTCGGCTGGACATCCAGGTCGACCAGCGCCACCGACCCGAAGAGCCGACGCACGCCCATGGGCTCTGGCGAGTCGCCGGGCACCACGACGAGGCCGAGAGCCGAGTCGAGCTGCACCGGCCCACCCTGGAAGACCTTGGCCGGCGAGCTCGCGTGCTCCTCCCACCCGGGGAGCACCGCGTCGATGTCGGCGTCGATCGGGCGGTTCAGGACCAGGCCCTGGGCGCCGTCGTCATCGTGGTGGAGCACGAGAACGACGGAGCGTGCGAACACGCCCTCCTCGATCTGCGGTGTCGCGACGAGGAGCTGCCCGGTGGTGTGGGTCCGGCTCACCCGTCCATTCTGCCCCGGCCACCGGCCGGGCGCGCGGACCCGTGACGGGAGTGCCCGCCACCGGAGTGCGAGGGACGCCCACCCGGGCGTCCACCGGGACGACCTGCAGGCCGACCGCCGGGACGACCGCCACCGCGGCGGCCACCGTTCTTGCCGCCCTCGAGGATCGGGCGCCACACGGCATCCGGCACGGGGATGCCGCTCGGCACACGACCGCCCATGGCCACGACCGTTGCGTCGCCGGGGGCGACCTTCGCGGTCTGGGCCTGCGCGCCGGCGCCCTCGATGATGCGGGTGACCATCTTGCGCTGGTGCGGCAGGGCGAGCATGACGACCGCGCCCTCCTCGCCGGCACGGGCGGTGCGCCCGGCACGGTGAAGGTAGTCCTTGTGGTCGGTCGGAGGGTCGACCTGCACGACCATGCCGACGTCGTCGACGTGGATGCCGCGCGCCGCGACGTCCGTCGCCACGAGCACGTTCATCGAGCCGTCACGGAACGCCCCGAGCACGCGGTTGCGGACGGCCTGGGACAGGCCACCGTGCAGGGATGCCGCGAGCACACCGCGCTCACGCAGCTCGCCGGCGATGCGGTCGGAGCCGAGCTGGGTGCGGGCGAAGACGATGACCCGCCCGCCGCGACCGGCGAGCTCGGCCGTCATGGCCTTCTTGTCCTGCGGGTCGATCAGGAGCACGTGGTGGCTCATCGTCGTCACCGACGCCTGCGCGTCATCGGTCGAGTGCGTGACCGGGTCGACGAGGTAGCGGTCGACGAGGGTGTCGATGCCCTTGTCGAGGGTGGCGGAGAAGAGCAGTCGCTGACCGCCCTCGGGGATGGTGTCGAGGATCGCGGTGACCTCGGGCAGGAAGCCCATGTCGGCCATGTGGTCGGCCTCGTCGAGAACGGCGATCTCCACGTTGCCGAGATCGACCGCGCCTCGCTCCATGAGGTCGGCGAGCCGGCCGGGGGTCGCGACGAGGATGTCGAGGCCCTTGGCGAGCGCCTTGATCTGCGGCTCGTACGACAGTCCGCCGGCGACGAGCTTGTGGCGCAGCCCGGTGACGTGCACGAACGGCTCGAGGGCGTCGCTCACCTGCATGGCCAGCTCACGAGTCGGCACGAGGATGAGCGAGCGCGGGCGCTTGCTCTGGGGTCGGGTGCCGTTGGCGAGCCGGGTGATCATCGAGAGACCGAAGGCCAGGGTCTTGCCGGAGCCCGTGCGGCCACGCCCGAGGACGTCCCGACCGGCGATGGCGTCGGGGATCGTCGCCTCCTGGATCGGGAAGGGGTCGGCGATGCCGTCACGGGCGAGCCGCTCGACGAGCACTGCGGGGACACCGAGGGCGGCGAAGCCGTTGTCCTCGGTCACCTCCTTGGCGGCACCGGCAGTGGACGAGTAGTGCGTCCAGGTGTCGGCCTCGGCGCGCTGCGCCTCGGCCTCCTCGAAGGACAACGGGCGGTCGGCGTCGACGGGCGCGCCACCGCGGTAGCCACCGCGGTCGTCGCGGCCATGGTAACCGCCACGGCTCGCCCCACGGTCATCGGAACGCTGACCCTGGTAACCGCCACGGCTCGCGCCACGGTCATCAGGACGCTGGCCCTGGTACCCGCCACGGCGCGCGCCACGGTCATCAGGACGCTGGCCCTGGTAACCGCCACGGCTCGCTCCACGGTCATCGGAACGCTGGCCCTGGTACCCACCACGGTCGGCGTCGCGGTCGACGCGACGACCCTCGTGCCGGTCGCGACGGACCGGGTCGGCCACGCGGGGGGCGCGGTCACGGACCGGTCGCTCGCCGCGCTCGAGTCGGGGACGCTCATCATGGGGACGGTGCACGTGTCGCTCCTCGCGCGAGTCCGAGACCCAGCGCTTCGGTCGGTCGTTCCGGTCTT
>DATIAB010000153.1:0-7605 GCA_035458265.1 Ornithinibacter sp.
GTTCCACCAGTACCAGCCGGGCACCAACCTCAAGGCGTGGATGTACCGCATCCTCACCAACACCTACATCAACACCTACCGCAAGAAGCAGCGCGAGCCGCTGCAGTCCGACGCGGCCGAGGTCGAGGACTACCAGCTCGCCCGCGCGGAGTCGCACACCGCGGCAGGCCTGAAGTCGGCCGAGACGCAGGCGCTGGAACACCTTCCCGACTCGGAGGTCAAGCGCGCACTGCAAGAGCTCCCGGACGACTTCCGGATGGCCGTCTACCTCGCCGACGTCGAGGGCTTCGCCTACAAGGAGATCGCCGAGATCATGGGCACGCCGATCGGCACGGTGATGTCACGTCTGCACCGTGGGCGGCGCCAACTGCGCGCCCTGCTCACCGACTACGCGCGCGAGCGCGGTTTCGGGACCCAGGAGGAGTCATGACCCAGGACGCTCACGCCGGTCACGGTGACTGCTCCGAGGTCCTGCACCGGATCTTCGAGTATCTCGACGGTGAGATGAGCGCCGATGACGTGCGCCGCGTCGCCGCACACCTCGGTGAGTGCCAACCGTGCCTGGCCGAGCACGACCTCGACGTCGCGCTCAAGCAGGTCGTGCGTCGGTCGTGCCAGGGGGAGACGGCCCCTGCAGCGGTTCGGACGCAGATCATGGCCCGGATCACGATGATCCAGTTCGAGAGCGACCGCTGACCCAGCACTGAGAACACCCGGCATGCCGTGTGGCGTGCCGGGTGTCTCGCTGTGCGGTGCTGGTCGCTCAGGCGTTGGGCTTGCGGCCGTGGTTGGCCTTGTTGCCCTTGCGCGAGCGACGCTTACGGGCGCGCTTGCTCATCAGGCTGCCTTTCGTCGGGGGAGTCTCGTCCGGGGAGTCGTTGCGCGTGGCGGTCCGTGAAGGGACGGTCACGTTCAGGGTTGATTGTCGCACACCGCTGCGCATGCGAGACTCGACGACAGGTGTCGGCGATACGCGGACTGGCGCCGCCTCGGAAAGGACAGATCATGAGCAGACTGCGCACCACTATCGCCGCGGCGGTCCTGGCTGCGATCGCGCTGATCGCACCCTCGACGGCATCGGCGTCGAGCGACCGCGCGCCAGATCGTGCCGTGTCGGTCATGACGGCGTTCGGATGGGACTGGAACGGGTAGCGACTCGCGACCATGTCCAGTGCCGGACTCGCACCCGAAGGGGTGACCCATCGCCGCGTGGGCGGTCCGAGTCTGCTGAACCTGTTCGTGGCGGGCGTCCTCGCGCTCGGACTCGGCCTGACGGCCACCGCTGTCCGCGTCGACGGGATCGCCGTCGACGCGGCGCTGGCCGTCATGGTGCTGCTCGCCGGCCTCACGTGGTGGCAGGGTTCGATGGGCGTGGCCAACAACCGGGTCAATCTGTCGTTCGGGAGCATCATCCTCGTGGCGTCGATGGCCCTGGTCGGGCCCGCGGGTGCCGGTGTGGTCGGCATCGTCGTCGGTCCTCTCCAGCGTGCGGAACAGCCGTGGCGGGCGCGGATGTTCAACACCGGGATGTACGCCACGCTCGGCGTCTGCGGGGCTGTCGTGTATCGGATGGCGGGTGGGTCGCCGGATGCCGAGGGGCTGGTCGGCACGTGGGAGATCGTGCGCCAGATCGGCATCCCGATCCTTCTGGCGGACCTCGCCCAGGCCATGGTCAACCTCCTGCTCATCTCCGCAGTGGTGCGCCTGTCGCAGGGGGTGCCGATGCTGACCCAGACCTGGCGGCTGCTCGTGACGACCGGGCCTGCCCATCTCGGCTACGGCGTCATCGCGTTCATCCTCGTGGTGCTCTGGGAGCCGGTCGGTCTCGGGCCCGCGAGTGTGCTTCTCGTCCTGCCGCCGCTGCTCGTCGCGCGGTGGGCCTTCGCGCAGTACACCGAGGAGGTCAAGGGCCACGAGCGCGCTCTGGAGGTGCTCGTTGCCGCGGTGGAGTCCAAGGCGCCCCACCTGTCAGGTCACAGTGCACGGGTGGCGCAGCTCAGCGTCCACATGGCCGAGTCGCTCGGGCTTCGCCCAGCCGTCGTCGCCGACATCCGCGCCGCTGGGATGCTGCACGACCTGGGCCTGACGTCCCTCCCCACGGCGGTCGTGCGTGGCGAGCTGGTCGGGGTGAGCACTGCGCTGCGTGACTACCCCGAACGTGGGGCTCGCCTGCTGCAGGACGTCAGCTTCCTCGCGGGATCCGTCGACGCCATCACCCACCACCGCGAGGCGGCGACCGCCGGGGTCGAGGGTGCAGCGCTCGGACTTCCGGCACTCGTGGTGGGGCTGGCCGACGAGTACGACCTCCTCACCGAGGTGGGCAGCCCCGATGGAGGGGTTCTCGGCCACGACGAGGCCATGGAGGTCTTGAGCACCCTTCCGGCCGGCCGGCAGGATCTTCTGCGGACGCTCGAGCATGCCCTCGCTCGGCGAGCCAGCATGGCGTCGGGATGAGGTTCCCCCGCCCTTCCGTCGACCGTCCCAGGGCCGGGGCCCTGCTCGGGCTGGGCGCGCTCACCGTCGTGACGGCACTCGTCACGGCTTGGGGAAGTACCGGCTGGGTGTCGGGACTGCACTATCGGACCATCGTCGTGTTCATCGTCGCGCTCGTGGCGGGTGAGCTCGTGAGGTTGCGGATGCCGAGTCGGCGTGAGGCCGCGCCCCTGGCATCGGCATCAGCACTGGCACTCGCCTTCGTCGCGGACATCGCGGGGGAGCCGGCTTTCGACGTCGAAGCCGGTGTCGTCGTGCTGGTCGTCGCCTCCGGGCTGGTCTTCGCGGGGATCGTGCGACACCTTCAGGGACGCGCGGTACGAATCGACCAGATGGCGGCCCGACTCGTCGGGGTCGCGGTGGCCGCCTGGCTCGCACGCGAGGTGAGCCCTCGGGGCGTGTCGCTGTGGGATCTGGAGAGTGGTGACCAGGTGCCGCTGCCGCTCGTGGCCGCAGCGCTCCTCGCCCTTGCGGCGCTCGGACTCGCGGTCGAGATCGCGCTGTCGTCGGCCGTGCGCTCCGAACGCCAGCGGACGTCGTGGGCCTCCGCGTTGCGCGATGAGGTCGGAGAGGTCGCACCGCTCACCTACGCCGTGGCCACCACGGGCCCCCTCGTGGCACTGATGGCCCCCGTCCTCGGGCTGCTGGCGCTGCCGGTGGCACTGTTCCCTCTGGCGATCACCTACGTCTCCGTCGACCGTGCCACGAGGAACCGCGAGACCTACCGTCAGACCATCGCGACCCTGTCGAGCCTCACCGAGGCAGGTGGCTACACACCCGTGGGCCATGCCGAGCGAGTGGCCACGTCCAGTGTGCGGATGGGGCGCGTCCTCGGGTTGTCCTCCAGGGAGCTGAGGGACGTCGAGTACGCAGCTCTCCTGCACGACCTCGGTCAGATCTCGCTGCGCGAACCCATCCCGGGTGGGGCGACCGTGCTGGCTGCCCCGAGCGACCAGCGGGAGATCTCCACGGAAGGCGCACGGATCATTCGCTGCGCCTCGGGTCTGGAGGACGTCGCCGCCATCGTGGAGGCTGCGCCCACGCCGTATCGACAGGTACGCGAGCTCGGGGAGGACGTGGCCTTCGCCAGCAGGATCATCAAGGTCGCGAACGCCTACGACGACCTCACGGGTGGACGCACCGGCGCGCGGGAGGTGGAGGCTGCCCTGGAGCGGATCCAGCTCGGTCTGGGCTACGAGTACGACCCGGACGTGGTCACTGCGCTCGCGGTGGTCACGTCGGCCACACTGCCCGCGAAAGTGGGCAGTCGCACGCCCTGAGCCGCGTTAGCATCTGGGTCGAAGTCCGCTTCGCCCTGTCGGACCAGCGTGGGGTTCAGCCTGGTCAACCCGCTCCGGAGAGTGCTGTTGCTGTGGATCGCCTGACGCCTGTCGTCTTCGCCGACTCCTGGGGGTCGCACGTGGCGATCGCGAGCCTGCAGGGGCGCGACATCCCGAGCGCACAGCCCGAGTCCGAGCTCTGGATGGGCGCTCACGAGGGCGGGCCGAGCATCACCGACCGTCCCGGTGGCGCGGACCTGGCTGCGCTCATCGCGGCCGACGCCGACGCCGAGCTCGGTGCCGACTGCGTGGAGCGTTTCGGGCCCCGGTTGCCCTTTCTGCTCAAGGTCCTCGCGCCGGGTCGGGCGATCTCGATCCAGGCACACCCCACGGCAGCTCAGGCGAGCACGGTGCGTGCCGGCACCGGCGATGCCGTGTACGTCGACGACTGGGCCAAGCCGGAGCTGCTGCTGGCGCTGGCCCCGTTCGAGGTGTTCGTCGGGATGCGCACCCAGGCCGAGGTGGCCGTGCTAGCAGCCCGCCTTCAGGTCGCGCGGTTCTCCGCTCTCGTGGAACAGGCCACGGCTGCACCGGACCCGGTGCACGCGCTCCTGGCGCACGTGCTGGCCACGCCGGCCGACGAGGTCGACGAGTTCGCCCGGGCGGTCGTCGCGGCCTGCGTCCGCCTGGAGGCATCCGGCGACGAGCTGGGGGTGGCAGCGGCCGCCATCGTCGGGGTCGCCGAGGAGCACCCTGACGACATCGGCCTCGTCGTCCTCCTGCTCATGCACTACCGGGTGCTCCAGCCGGGCGAGTACGTCGACGTCGCAGCCGGTGTCCTGCACTCCTACGTGCGAGGGCTGGGCATCGAGGTGCTCGCCAACTCCGACAACGTCGTGCGGGCCGGTCTGACCGCCAAGGAGATCAACGTCCCCGAGCTGCTGCGTATCGTGAACCCGGCCGCCGGCGGCGTCCCAGGCCGCGGTCGGACCGTGGAACCGGGCCTGGATGTCTTCGACAGCGCCTCGGACAGGTTCGTGCTGCACCGCGTGAGTCCGGGACGGGCGCTCCCCGGCGAGATCGGCCCCCGCATCGCCTTCTGCCTGCGGGGTCGGGTCCGGCTGAGCTCGGCCACGGGCGTCATCGAGCTCGGCGACGCCGAGTCGGCGTTCCTGCCTGCCGGCGAGGGTACGGTGGCCCTCGCCGGGGTCGGCGAGGTCTACGTGGTGAGCGTGCCGCCGCCCGACTGCTGACGGGCGGCGGCCGCGCCGTCAGGCCTTCTTCGTCTCCGCGAAGATGCGGGCGATCTCGTCGATCTTGGCCAGCAGCTCGTCCGCCTTGGCGGCGTCGAGCTCGCCCTTGGTGCCCGAGGCGCCCGCGAGCTTGGTGGCCTCGTTGAAGAGGGTGTGCAGCTCGGGGTACTTCTCGAAGTGCGGGGGCTTGAAGTAGTCGGTCCACAGCACCCAGAGGTGATGCTTGACCAGCTCGGAGCGCTGCTCCTTGATGAGGATCGCGCGGGTGCGGAAGTCGGGGTCGTCGTTGTCCGCGACCTTGGCGATGATGGCCTTGATGGACTCCGCCTCGATGCGCGCCTGGGCGGGGTCGTAGACACCGCAGGGCAGGTCGCAGTGTGCCGAGACATCGGTGATGCGGAACAGGGACAGCATGGGTCTCTCCTGGAAATCGGGGAACTCGCGGTCCCGGTCAACTTACCCCAGCCGACGCCAGAGGATCCCGACTGCGACCGCGAGGACGTCGTCGTCGGCCAGTGACCCCACGTCGAAGGAGGTCACTCCTTCAGCCGCGTTGTCCGAGTCGATCCACCACCGGGTCGCATCCCCGGGGTCGCGACCGGTGACGCGCTTGACGGCCAGCGGGCGGGACCTCCCGGCGGCGTCCGCGGGGAGCCGCACGACGGCCACCTGTCCGGGCCGGGGATGCCGGCCGCGCAGCACGAGCAGCACGTCACCCTCGCGGTAGGTGGGCGCCATCGAACGGCCCCGCACCCGCACGAGAGCGGGCCACGGCATCCGACGCCGTCCGTTCACCGCTGCTGGGTGGCGTCCCGGGCGTTGTCGATGGCCGCCTGGGCGGCCGCCTCGGCCTCGGCGTCGGCCTTCGCGATGGCCGCGAGGGCCTCGGCGTTGTCCTTGACCGTGGCGACGATGGCCTCGGCGTGCGCGGCCTCCTCCTGGCGCATGCGCGACAGGAAGGACCGGGTGCGGGCGTGCTGCGGGTTGTCGATGACGTTGGCCGGGGGACCCTCCTCGACGACGACGCCCGCGTCCATGAACACGACGCGGTCGGCCACCTCACGGGCGAAACCCATCTCATGGGTGACGACGATCATCGTCATGCCACCGTCGGCCAGGTCGCGCATGACCTTGAGCACCTCACCGACGAGCTCAGGGTCCAGGGCGCTCGTGGGCTCGTCGAACAGCATGAGCTTGGGGTCCATGGCCAGGGCCCGCGCGATCGCGACCCGTTGCTGCTGCCCACCGGACAGCTGTGAGGGGTAGGCCGAGGGCTTGTCTCCCAGGCCGACCTGGTCGAGCAGCTGGAGTGCGCGAGTCCTGGCCTCCGCCTTCTTGACGCCCTTGACCTGCACGGGGGCCTCGATGATGTTCTCGACGACGGTCTTGTGCGGGAAGAGGTTGAACCGCTGGAAGCACATGCCGATCTCGCGGCGCTGGGCCGCGATCTGCTTGTCGGTGAGGTGGTGCAACGTGCCGCCGCGGTCCTCGTACCCCATGAGGTCGCCATCGACCCAGATGCGGCCGCCGTCGATGGTCTCCAGCTGGTTGATGCACCGCAGGAACGTGGTCTTGCCCGACCCGGACGGGCCGAGCAGCACGACCACCTCGCCGCGCCTGACGTCCATGTCGATGCCCTTGAGCACCTCGTTGCCGTGGAACGCCTTGGTGACGTTGACTGCGTGGACGAGGGGCACGGCATCCGCCGTCGGGCCGCCTGTGGTCGTGTGGGCCATCAGTGGTCCGCCCCGATCTTGGTGAGCTTCTGCTGGGTCTTCTTGGGGACCGCACCGAACCCGCGGCCGTAGTAGCGCTCGAGGCGCGACTGGCCGACCATGAGGATCGAGCAGACGATGAGGTACCAGATGGTGGCGGCGACGATGCCGGGCATGATCTGGAAGCTGCGCTGGCCGAACTGGTAGCTCTGGTAGAACAGCTCGACGATGACCGGCACGGCCGCGAGCAGCGAGGTGTCCTTGACCATGGCGATGGTCTCGTTTCCCGTCGGGGGAACGATGACGCGCATCGCCTGGGGGAGCACGACCCGCCGCATGGTCTTGCCGGGCGGCATGCCGAGCGCCTGTGCGGCCTCGGTCTGACCCTTGTCGACCGACAGGATGCCGGCCCGCGCGATCTCGGCCATGTAGGCGGCCTCGGACAGGCCCAGGCCCAGGATGCCGACCCAGATCGTGCTGGAGATGCTGTTGTAGTCGAGGGTGAAGAAGGTGAGGTCGGCCTCGAGGCCGAGCAGGTTCCCGAGCTGCTGCCCGAACGGCACCCCGATGTCGAACACGGGGTAGAGGAAGCCGATGCCCGTGCCGAGCAGGACGAGCAGCACGTACCGCGGAATCGCCCGGAAGAACCACGTGTAGACGAAGGCGACCCCGCGCAGCACCGGGTTGGTCGACAGCCGCATGATGGCGAGGATGACCCCCAGGCCGATGCCGAGGATCATCGCCCCGACGGTGCCGAAGATCGTGCCCTTCCACAGGCCCTCGATGACGGGGCTCTGCTGCATGATCTCGAACGCGAACGGGAAGTTCCACTTCTCGTTCGTGAGGAACGAGCTGACCAGCATC
>DATIAB010000154.1:0-5071 GCA_035458265.1 Ornithinibacter sp.
ACCACCGCCGGCAGGAGCGGGGGAACCACTTCTGCGGAGCCCGGTACGACCAGGGCCCCTTGGGGTGAAGCCGGTGAGGACCTTCGGGTCGGACCCGGCCGGGCAACCTCAGCCCGAACCCGACAGCTCACCCCGTAGGCACTGAGAGGCTCCCCGTGCTCGAGACTGCCACCTCCGGACGCCATCGCGGCCCTTCCCGGTACAACCCGTTGTCGGAACTCTCGACAATCGTCAAGAACGCCGGACAGACCAGCGTCAAGGCCACGGCCGTGCTCGCCGCCTCCGGCGGACTGGTCGCCACCTTCGCCCTCCCGGCCCAGGCCGAGCCTCTGGCCGCCGCCCCGGCCGCAGCCGAGCCCGCCCGCGCCCCCCTCGCCCGTGCCACAGGCGTGGCGATGGCCCCGGCCGTCGTCGCCCCCGTGGTCGCCGCACCCGCTGCCGCCGAGGTGGTGGGCGTGGTCGGCGTCAAGGCGGTGGCCAAGCCGAAGCCCAAACCCAAGCCGCGGCCGGTCGTCGTCGCCGAGACCACGCGGTCGAGCAGCTCCAGCGCCTCGCGCAGCTCGAACTCCAGCACGAAGAGCGTAACCACCAAGAAGGCCACGGCGTCGAACGTGCCGCAGTCGGCGAGCGGCGTGGTCAACATCGCCCGCGGCCTGCTCGGCATCCCGTACGTCTACGGCGGTTCCACCCCGGCGGGCTTCGACTGCTCCGGCTTCACCCAGTACGTCTTCGGCAAGGCGGGCATCTCCCTCCCGCGCACCGCCTCGGCCCAGCAGCGCGCCGCGACCCCGGTGAGCAACCCCCAGCCCGGCGACCTCGTGTTCTTCGGCTCCCCGGCCTGGCACGTCGGCATCTACACCGGCAACGGCATGATGATCGACTCGCCGCGCGAGGGGAAGTCCACCTCCGAGCGCCCGCTGTTCTCCGGAGTCAGCGGGTACGGCCGCTTCTGAGCGTGTCCGAGGGGGGCCCAACGCGCGCCACGTCGCGCTCCTGGCCCCCCAGGCAGTGACGCGCCATCCCCGTCGCGCCTCAGTCGCCGGTGAGCGCCGCCATCGTCGCGGCGACCCGGCGGGCACGCGTCTCGGGGGCCTTCGCGGCGGCGAGCGGGTCGACGTGTCGCCGCTGCTGGCTGTAGGACAGCGCGGCCCACGCCGCCGAGGCAGTGGGGGATGCCGCGAGCGCTGCGGCGAGTTCGGCGGGCACCTCCACGGTGCGTGGTGCGTCGTCGACCACCACGCTCACCGTGCAGATCTCGCCGGCGGCGATGCCGGCGGCGGCACGCACCGCGGCGCTCGCGCCGAGCAGGTGGCGCCCGCCCATCGGGGCGATGCTCGTGCGCCAGGTGTGCCCGTTGACCGTGGCTGACACCTTGGGCCGCCGGCCGGCACCCAGCGCCTGGACGACGGCATCCGGCACGACGAAGCCGGTGGTCGTGCCGCCGGTCGCCTCCAGCTCGGTGGTGAAGTCCATGAGCGCAGTATGCCCCTCGGGTCAGCGCATCTACGGCTCCGACGTAGGGATGCGGGCACACGAGTGGTCGGCCCGCGCGAAGCGCTCGAGCCGCCCTGACCAGGGCCCGGGCTACTGCTGCACGATCGGGTGCCCCTCGGAGGCCTGCACGACGACGATGCCGTGACCCTGCAGCGCGAGCTGGTAGGCCTCACCGGAGCCGCGACCGACGACGGCCCCGAGCTTGGCGGTCTTGCGGATCGAGGACTGCAGCCCGGCCGACCACAGCACCGCCGCCTGCATGTCGACGTGCGTCGGCTCGTCGACCTGCAGCACGACGGGGGTGCCGTGCGCGACCACGGCGATCATGCCCCGGCCCCGGAACGTGGTGTTGAACAGGCCACCGCTCATCATCGAGGCACCCTCGACGCGGTTGATGTCCCACGTCAGGCTGCTCTCGAACGCGAGGACGGCCCTGCCGTTGACGGTGACCGCCTCGTCCTCGAGCTCGAGGATGAAGATCTCGTCCGCGTCCTGCGCGAGGAAGACGTCGCCGCTCCCCGAGACCTTCATGAGGGACATGCCCTCGCCGGTCAGGGCCTTCTTGAACATCTTCCCGATGCCGCCGGAGCCCTCGTAGGCGAAGTCGACCGCTCCCTGGTAGGCGACCATCGAGCCCTGACGGGCGTAGAAGAAGCCGCCCGTCCCGGCGAGGTCGACCTTGAGCATCCGCTCGTTCTGGAGCATGAAGCGGCCGGGCTCGCCGGCGCGCTCTGACCTGGTGAGGAGTTCTCCGCGCATGCCCCCACCGTAACTCGCGGCGGCGGCGGCGGCGTGGACGGCATCCGATCGCCGTGGTTCGGTCAACCGCGCAGGGTGCGCAGCTCGTCGACGACGAGGGCGTGGTCCTCCTGCGAGGACAGGCCCGAGACGGTGGCGACGGCCACGACACCCGCCCCCGCGACGCGGATCGGAACCGCGCCACCGGCGAGGGTGTAGCGCGCCGGGTCGAGCCAGCCGTCGGCGAACGGGTCTCTGCCGTCGGCCTCCATGCGCAGGCCGACGAGGAGGGTGCTCGCCTCGAAGCGGAACGCCGTCGCGGACTTGCGGTCGATCCACGCGTCCTGGTCGGCCGTCGTGCCGGCCATGGCGGCGCGGAAGAGCACGCCGGTGGTGCGGCGGATGTCGATCATCACCGGATGCCGGTCACGGCGTGCGCGTTCGGCCAACCTCGAGCCGAGGAGCCACACCTCCTCGTGGGTGAACCGCGGCAGGACGAGGAGGCGCTCCTCGTCCTCCAGGTCGGCGATCGAGAGCGGCGCTGCAGTCATCCGAGGCTCCTGGCGTGGCTGGTGGGTCGGGTGTCCAGCCAGTGTGAAGGATCGGATCCGTCAGGGGTCCGTAAGGCGCGACACCCTGTCGGCACCACGTCCTCCCACCTACCGTCGAGCCATGCCCCTGGACCACGACCTCGTCCGACCGTGCCGGGACAGCCTGGGCGCCCGGCGAGCGGAGGGCCGGGCGGTATGACGACCGAGGCGATGCCACGGGTCGAGTGCTTCGGCGCCGGCGGGAGGGAGCCGTACGAGCACGCCCTGCGCGTCGGGGGCCCGCTGCTCCTTCACGACGAAGGTGGTGACGGCGGGAGCACTCCGGTGTCGAGGCCCCTGGACATCCGCCGGTTCCTGGCACGCGCGGACCGGGTCGAGCGGCGGCTGCTGGCCTCGACCCACGGATCCGTCCTGGACGTCGGCTGCGGCCCGGGACGCATGGTGGCGGAGGCGCTGCGCGTGCGGCGCCGCGTGCTCGGGGTGGATGTCTCGCCGGTGTGCGTGCGGCTCGCCGCGGACCACGGGCTGCCCGTGCACCTGGGTTCGGTGTTCGGGCAGGTCCCCGGAGCCGGGTCGTGGGACGTCGTCCTTCTCCTCGACGGGAACGTGGGGATCGGGGGAGACCCGGCAGCGCTGCTGCGTCGGTGTGCCGACCTCGGTTCGCCCGGAGCCCGTCTCGTCGTCGAGACCGCTGGCCAGCGTGGCCTCGACCGTCGGTTCACCGCCCGGGTGTCAACGCCCGGGGCGGGCGACAGTGCTGGCTTCCCGTGGGCGGAGGTGGGTGCGGACGCACTGATCACGACTGCAGCGGTCGCGGGGTGGTACCCGGTGCAGGAGGTCCGGCGGAGGGGCCGCTCGTTCGTGGTGCTGGCGAGGTCGTTGCCGTCCCCACGGGTCAGGTCTCGTGGGTGTCGCAGCTGGCCGTGATGGACAGGCTGCGCCCGTCGGTCAGGGCGCCGACGACGCGGAAGTCCACGACGTCGCCATCGCGAGTGACGTCGACCGTCGCGCGGGAGATGGTCTGGCGGTAGCCGCCAACGGTCAGCTCGAGCGCGTAGACGGACGCGCGACCCTCCGTCGCGGGCATGTCCTCGAGCGCCAGGCCCAGGTACTCGCCGCGCCCGGTCGCCTCGTCGGAGTAGTTCGCGCCGAAGTGGGCCAGGTAGATCAGGCCGCGCTCCTCGCAGGTGGCGCCCTTGACGTCGGTGCTCTTGTCGCCACCGACGACGAAGGTCGCCAGCCCCTCGTTGCAGTATCGGGTCACCTGTTCGCCGTCCGGCAGGACGGTGGTGCCGCAGCCGAGAGCCGCGTCGGCCGGGCGGGGCGGCCCCGTGGTGGCGGGTGTCGGCTCCTCGTCGGGACCGTGCTCGTGCTCGCCGGACGCCGCCGGGGACGGGCTCCCGGTGACCGAGCCGGCCGCATGGCCCGCGCCGTGCTCCGAGGGGGCCAGCCCGGCCCCGGCGGGGGCGTCGGTGCACGCTGACACCGACACCCCCACCGCGAGCACGAGTGCGACGACCCGGGCCGCACGCAGCCGGATGGGCCTCACGGCACGGGTCATCGGTCAGCCGTTCGTGGCGTAGGTGGGACGAATGATGTCCACCCCACGACGGCCGTCGGCGATGTACATGACGTCGCCGTTCCAGTACGGGGCCCAGTTGGACCCGCCGTCGGCGCGGAAGTAGCCGACCTGCTCGGGGTTCTCCGGGTCGCTCACGTCGATGAAGTGCGTGCCCTGCCCGTAGAAGGACTGGGCCAGCACCCCGTCACGCAGCTGGAAGTAGTGCGCCGAGCACCCAGCACCGGGCAGGCTGCCCGGCTGGCCGTTGGGGCTCCACTCGGAGACGACCGGCAGACGGTAGGGGTCCTCCGGGCTCGAGCTCCAGGCCTGGCCCTGCTCGCTGTCCGCCAGGTCGACGATGAGGAGCCGACCGTCGGTCTCGCACGACGAGGTGAAGTTCTCGATCGTGACGAGGGCCAGGTCGCCTGCCCCGTGGTCACCGAGCGCCTCGAGGGGCCGCACCATGTTGTGGGCGAGCGAGCCACCCCAGGTCTCCTGGTTGGACTGGTAGAACTTGCCGCCGGCGTAGGGGACGGGGTCGAACGCGGTCGCGACGCGGTAGCGCTTCTCGACCGGGTCCCACTGCCGGCCCTTGGTCCAGTAGCCCCGGATGCCACCGGCACCCGAGACCCAGGCGACCCCGGCCTCGTCGATCTGGACGTCGTGGGCGTAGTCCGTGACGCCGTCGTTGCGGCCCAGGTCCACGGGCTGCTCGTAGACCTTCGGC